>CALMLK010000132.1 GCA_937868035.1 uncultured Alphaproteobacteria bacterium | reverse complement strand
GAGGTTCTTCAGCCCTTCCATGACCAGCTCACCGATCTGCTCGGAGCGGATTTCATTTTCGCCCAGGCTTTCCAGTTGCCGCACAATGCCGGAAACCATGCGCTCCACCCGGTCGACATCCACCGGGCGCTTGCGGAGTGCGATCTGCACGGAGCGCATCAGCTTGTCCCGGTCAAAGGGCGCGCGCCGGCCGGATTTCTTCAGCACCATGAGTTCGCGAAGCTGCACCCGCTCAAACGTGGTGAAGCGCCCGCCGCAATCGGGGCACGCACGTCTGCGCCGGATGGCGGAGTTGTCCTCCGTCGCCCGGCTGTCTTTCACCTGCGTTTCCGCATTCCCGCAAAAGGGGCAGCGCATGAATGGTCACACTCCCAAATCCGTCGCCCCGGCGAAGGCCGGGGTCCAGGGGCAGCAACGCCGCCGACTCGCAAGATACTGGATTCCGGCCTGCGCCGGAATGACGGTCTGGCCTGTCTGTCTTACCCGTAGATCGGGAAGCGCTTGGTCAGTGCCAGCACCTTGCGCTTCACGCCCGCTTCCACCTTGCCGTTCTTGTCCTCGCCATTGCTGGCAAGGCCGTCCAGGACTTCGGTGATCAGCGTGCCAACTTCACGGAATTCGGCCTCGCCGAAGCCGCGCGTCGTGCCCGCAGGAGAGCCAAGGCGGATGCCCGATGTGATCATGGGCTTCTCGGTGTCGAAGGGAATGCCGTTCTTGTTGCAGGTGATGAAGGCCCGGCCCAGGGCCGCCTCCGCCGCCTTGCCGGTCAGGCCCTTCTTGCGCAGGTCAACGAGCATCAGGTGCGTGTCCGTGCCGCCCGTGGTGATGTCGCAGCCACCGGCCACCAGCGTTTCCGCCAGCACCTTGGCATTGGCGACAACCTGCTTGGCGTATTTCTTGAAGCCGGGCTTCAGCGCCTCGCCGAAGGCCACGGCCTTTGCGGCAATCACATGCTCCAGCGGCCCGCCGATGATGCCGGGGAACACGGCGGAATTGATCTTCTTGCCGAGGTCTTCATCCTTGGACAGGATCATGCCGCCGCGCGGTCCGCGCAGCGTCTTGTGCGTTGTCGTGGTCACGACATGCGCGTGTTCCACGGGGTTCGGATGCACGCCACCCGCCACGAGGCCGGCAAAGTGCGCCATGTCGACGAACAGGTAGGCACCGACACTGTCGGCGATCTCGCGGAAGCGCTTGAAGTCGATGACGCGCGGATAGGCCGAGCCGCCGGCGATAATCAGCTTGGGCTTCACATCCAGCGCCTGCTGGGCGATGGCATCGTAGTCAAGCTGCAGGGTGTCTTCCCGCACCTTGTAGGACGAAACCTTGAACCACTTGCCGGACATGTTGACGGGCGAACCATGGGTGAGATGGCCGCCACAGGCGAGGTCGAGGCCCATGAAGGTATCGCCCGGCTGCAACAGCGCAAAGAACACGCCCTGGTTCGCCGTTGCACCCGAATGCGGCTGCACGTTCGCGTAATTGGCATTGAACAATTGCTTGGCGCGGTCGATGGCCAGTTGCTCGGACTGGTCGACGTACTGGCAGCCGCCATAGTAGCGGCGGCCCGGATAGCCTTCGGCATACTTGTTGGTCATCACCGAGCCCTGCGCTTCCAGCACCGCCTTGGAGACGATGTTCTCGGAGGCGATCAGCTCGATTTCGTTCTGCTGGCGGAGCAACTCCGACGTGATGGCCCGGGCCACCTTGGGATCGGCCTTTGCGAGCTTGTCCTTGAAGAAGCCGGGGAACAACGGCGCGGCCTTCTTCTTGGCCTTGGCCTTCACAGGTTTCTTGGACTTGGCAGCCGTCTTCTTCGCCATGGTGGAATCTCCGCTGAAATGAGGATCGTGGAGGGTTCTATACAGGGAACCCACCGCCCGCGAACTGCGAATTGCGACATGCACCCTTATGCAGCGCGACGCAGCCCCATCTCGCCCCAGAGCAGGTCCAGCGCCTTCACCAGCCGGGCAATTTCCAGTTCGCCATGGAAAGGCCCGGGCGTCAGGCGGATCCGTTCAGTGCCCTTGGGCACGGTCGGATAGTTGATCGGTTGCACGTAGATCGCATGGTCGGCCAGCAGCCGGTCGGTGAGCGACTTGCAGGCGACAGGATCACCCACCATCACCGGAACGATGTGGCTCGGCGTATCAATCACTTGCAGGCCCCTGGCCTGAAGTTCACGCGTCAGCAGCCGGGCATGCTTCTGCTGCTGCTGCCGCTCCACCGAGGATGCCTTGAGGTGACGGATTGAGGCCGTGGCCCCCGCCGCGATGACGGGCGAAATGGATGTCGTGAAAATGAACCCCGGCGCATGGCTGCGGATCGCATCGATCACGGCCGCATCGGCTGCCAGATAGCCGCCCATCAGCCCGAAGGCCTTGGCCAGTGTGCCCTCGATCACGTCGATCCGCGCCAGCAGGCCATCGCGTTCAGCGACACCGCCGCCGCGCGCGCCATACATGCCGACGGCATGCACTTCGTCGAGGTAGGTCAGCGCGCCATAACGCTCCGCCAGGTCGCAGATTGCCGCCATGGGCGAGATGTCGCCATCCATGGAGTAGACCGACTCAAAGGCAATGATCACCGGGCGCCCTTCAGGCACCGCCTTCAGCAACCGCTCCAAATCATTGAGATCGTTATGCTTCCAGATGTGACGCTCACACCCGCCCTGGCGAATGCCATCGATCATCGAGGCATGGTTCTTGGCGTCCGACAGGATCACGCACCCGGGCAGCAGCTTCGCCAGCGTTGACAGACCTGCCGCATTGGCCATGTAGCCGGAATTGAACAGCAGCGCTGCGTCCTTGCCGTGCAGGTCGGCCAGTTCCTGTTCCAGTTCCACATGGAATCGCGTGGTGCCCGCAATGTTGCGCGTGCCACCAGACCCTGCCCCCACTTCATCCAGCGCCCCATGCATGGCCGCCAGCACCTCGGGATGCTGCCCCATGCCCAGATAGTCATTCGAGCACCAGACCGTAATTTCGCGCGTTCCCCGCGCCGTGTGATACAGCGCACGAGGAAATTTGCCCCGGATGCGGCTCAGCTCCGCAAAGACGCGGTAGCGGCCTTCGTCGTGGAGCTTGTCGATGGCCCCGGTGAAGGCGCCCGCATAATCAAACTTTGCCATGACGAATGTCTACGCCCTTTGAAGCAGAGGGAATTGATCTCGCTCAAGTCCCTCAGTTAGAGGCTGTAACGGGCACCACAGGCTTTTTCTTGGCATCAGCCGCCTTGCAACCGTCGGGCAACTTGCCGTCCGCTCCAGGCTTGCACTCCACCTTCTTGGCGGCAGGCTTCTTGGCCGCTGCATCGGGAACCTTCTTGTCGGCGGTCGCTGCCTTGGCGGCCGTGGTGTCGGCAGCCTTGGCCTTTGCCGCGGTCGCATCCTTGTCGGTGGAAGCGACTTTCTTCTCGTCCCCAGCCACGGGAAGTTTCTTCTTGGCCGCCGTCTTGGTCTTGGCGGTGGTGGCGTCTTTCTTGACGATCTTCTTGGGCTTGCCGCCCTTGGCCTGCGCCGCCTGTTCCTTGCGCCACGCTGCCCAGTCGAACAGTCCGGGTGTATCCTTCTTGCCCTTCGCCTTGGTCTTGGCATCGGCAGACTTGCTCACGGGCTTGCCCGTCAGCGGCTTCTTCACCGGCGCATTGGACTTCAGGAACGTTCCGCCCGTCTGCTCGGTCTCGCCATCCTTGTTCGTGTTGAACAGCGACACCGGCCTCTTTTCGCCAGGCTTCAGGCTCTTCTTGCGGAAGCCGAAGAAACCGCTGCTGCTGTTGTCGTCCTCGACCGAGGCCACGAGGCGCGGCAGCGGCTTCAGCACGAAGCGCTGGCCGTCGGGGCTCGTTTCTCCAACAGGCATCGGCTGGCCCACCACAAAACCCGTGCCGTCGAGTTCATAAATGTCGTTGCGGAAAGCGACCGTGCCACCCGTCGTCGGCCACGCCGTCAGATATGCGAAGCGCAGTTGCGGCGGCTCGATCAGCTTCACGTCCTTGCGTTCCAGCGTTTCCGCGAGCGAGGAAATTTCCGCTTCGCCGATGCCATCCTGGCCGTTCAGCACCCAGTTCACCAGCATCGACATGTTCTGTACACGCACACAGCCCGACGAGAAGAAGCGGTTATTGGAATTGAACAACTGCTTTTCCGGCGTGTCGTGCATGTAGACGCCGAAGGGGCTTGGGAAGTTGATCTTGGCGGTGGCCATGGCGTTGCCCTCGCCCGGTTCCTGGCGGAAGTGATAATCGTCCGGAACGGCGGTGCGCCAATTGATCGTGTCCGGATCGATTTCCGGTCCGCCGAAGCCCTTGAACACACGGATGTTCATTTCGCGCAGGATGTCATTGCCACCGCGAAGCTTGGGGATGATGTCCTTCTCCACGATCGAGACAGGCGCATTCCAGTAGGGATTGAAGTTGATGTCCGACAGTGAAGCCATCACCACCGGCGAAGGACGCGCCGGACGGCCAACGATCGCATTGTGCTTGGAGAACACGCGGCCATCGGAAACGGTTTCGATCTGCTGGGCCGGAATGTTGACGACAACGTAGCGATTGCCCAGGCCCTCGGCATAGGCCTGAAGGCGCGGAATGTTGGCATTGATGGCCGCGAGGCGGCGCTCCGCCGGAATGTTCATGGCATCCGCCGTCACCGCATCGAAACGGCCCGTGGCGGCAAGTCCCATGTTCTGCTGGAAGCGGCGCACGCCGTCCTCCGTGGCGGACGTATAGATGCCCGCGAATTCCCCGTCCGTCGCCTCCTGGCGCACGTAGCCTTCCGCGAACAGGCGGCGGTTCAGGGCGATGACGTTCTTGCCCTTGGCACCCTTCTTCAGGTTGCCGCGCGCCACCTTGGGGAAGCCGCCTTGCGCAATGATGGCGCGATAGCGCGTCTCAGCCGCGCGCAGTTCATCCGCACCCGATGGCGAAAGCATCGGCGCAACGTTCTGCGTGACGACGACAGCGGTCTCGGTCGTAGCCTTGCCGCCACCCACGGTGGCGTCATGTCCCGTGTTGGCGTTGGTGATGGTGTTATTCTGTTCCTGCGGCTGCTTGCCCTTGGACTTCTTGGCCCTCAGGCGCGCCATCAGGTCCTCGAACCCGCTCTCGGCCCGCGCCGGCGTCACGCTGTGCGCGACGGGCAACATCGCGGCCACGAGCAGCACACTGGCGAGAATCCTGGAGGACCGCCGCTTCAGAGAGAAATTCGCCATATTGCAGATGCCTACCTTATTCAAACGCCACACCGCTCACGATGTCACATATCATCCGGGGTGGCCGCCGTCAAAACACGCCCCTAGGACGGTCAAAACAGGGCGGATTCGGGGCAAAGCCCCAAATGCTCAGGCGAATCCTGCCTTTTGTCTCCCGGCTGGGGCAAGATTCCCGCTCCAGTGATGCACTTCGGCAACAGCAAAAGGCCCCGCGAAGATGTCCTCCGGGGCCTCAAATTGGCGTGATGTCTGCGGCGCTTACAGGCGATACAGGATCTGGTCCGTCCAGTAGCGTTCCAGGCGGGTCAGCGCCTTGTTGATGCGCTCGAATTCGTCGGCCGAAAGTCCCACCACTTCCTCGACAGCCTGAAGCTGGCGATTGTAGAGGGCATCCACGCGGCGGCGGATTTCGTGGCCCTTGTCCGTGAGGCTGATGCGCACCGAACGCTTGTCGTTGGCCGAGCGTTCGTGGTTCACGTAGCCCGCTTCCACGAGCTTCTTCAGGTTGTAGGAGACGTTGGAGCCCTGGTAATGGCCGCGCGTCTTCAGTTCACCTGCCGTGAGTTCAGCGTCCGAGATGTTGAACAGGAGCAATGCCTGGACCGGATTGACTTCCTTTTCGCCGGTGCGCTCGAAATCGTCCTTGATGACGTCGAGCAGACGGCGATGCAGGCGCTCGATCAGCGTCAGCGCTTCAAGATATTTGTGTTTGATGTTCTGGCGCTTCGCCTCAACAGGCTGCATCGCCAGGTTCCCCAGCACTTGCGTATTCATTTGACCACCTATTCCCTTTGTCAGCGGGACCGGCTTCTTTTGAATGTCCGTTTCCCTGATGTGGTCAAATTACTGCCGCTCCCTTTAAAGCGGCCTGAACAGTCTCGGTAAATTTGGAATTACATTTTCTCTTTTTAGCCCCGATTTGTCTGACAGTTTACGGGGGCTTTTCGAACGAGATGAATCAAAGATGACTGGCGATTGCCATCTCCCGTTCAACATGAACCCCGGGCGGCCCGGGCCTCCGCCGCGCGCAGCAACGCCCGCACGGCAGCCTTGCCCTGCGAGGCAACGGCGGCGCGGTGCTGGCGGAGCACGATCGAGTACATGGCGCTCATGGCGCGGCCGGTCTTCGTGCGGCAACGCAATTCCTTGTAGTAGGCTTCCGCCGTGACCGCATAGCCGCTGGCCGTGGCGGTGGTCTGCGCCGCAGGTTTGGCGGGGCGGCCTTTCTTCGCCACCATGGCAACCTTGGCAGGTTTCTGCGGCGTGCGGGGCTCCGTGATCACGGCTTTCGCCACCTTCTTGCGTGGCAGCACAGTTGGCACCACAGGTTCACCAAGCGGCTCCATCGACACCAGGGCAACTGTCTCGGGCGCTTCGTCATCGGCCACGCTCGCCGGCGCGGCAGGAACAGGAGCAGGAGCAACAGCAGGAACAACTGCCGCCTTGGGGGTCGGCGCTGAAGCACTGGCCGGCGCATCGAGTGTGGCACCCGCCGTCGCCGATTGCGCCGCCTTGAAAACATCCCGCACGGACTGTGCGCTCTCGCCGTTGCAGGGTGCGGCCGTTCCGCTGGCGCGTCCGCGCCCGATGGCATTGCGGGCTGCAGTCACGGATTTCTTCTCGGCAAGTGCCAGTTCCGCCCGCGCCACCAGCGTCGTCAGGGCATCGCGCTCGTCGTTGCCCAGCACGTTGCAGCGGTTGTCGATCATCCAGGCATGGGCCAGCATCTCTGCCGCCTGCTCAGGCGAGACGGCCTCCGCCCGTGCCCCGGACCACATGAGGATCAGCAGACTTGCAAACATACCGGCGACAAATTTCATGGCAGACCCCAAAGACAAAATACCCACACAAACTGGCGGCAGTCTCGGTCAACATGCTTAAATTTTACCAAACCTCCAGGGTGCAAAGGCGGTGACATGGTTAACGTCAGGTTGCTCTTGCCCGCATTGTGAGGAAGAATGACGTCCATGAAAACTTGGCCTTTCGTCCTCGCCCTCATTGCCGCCCTCGTTGCGCCTGCCACCGCAGGACAGGTCGTGCTGCCCCGTCTCAAGCCGGGCCAAGTGGTCTTGCCCCGGATGAAGCCCACACCTCCCGCTTCAAACCCGGAACCCGCTGAGATTGTTCCCGATGCACCCGCCACCCCGAAGGCCCGCCCCCTCGCCATCCGCTTTCCCGGCGGCAGTGGCAATTGGGACGCCGCCACGGTTGCTGCCGCGCAGAAGGACTGCCGCAGCCGCCTCGCAGGGCTGGACATCGATTTCGAGCCTCTGGCCCCCATCGGACAGGACGGCGGCTGCGGCACGCCCGGCGCCATTCTGATCCGCTCCATGGGCGGCGTGCGCATTGATCCGCCAGCGGAAGCCAATTGCGCCTTGGCGGAGGCGCTCCATGCCTGGGTGGTCTGGTCGGTGAAGCCCGCCGCCGCGGAACACCTCAACAAGACGCTCACCGTCGTCCACAACGCCTCGGCTTACGCCTGCCGGCGCCGCAACAATGCCTCTTCAGGCAAACTCAGCGAACACGCCAAGGCCAATGCCCTCGACGTCTCCACCCTCGGTTTCAGCGACAACTCTTCCACCAACATCAAGGGCGACTGGAGCGGCCTCAGGCAGCTGGTGGGCCTCGGCGGCAAGTCGGCCTTCCTGCAACGCATCCGCCGCGACGCCTGCATCCGCTTCACCACCGTTCTGGGGCCGGGCACCGATCCCTACCACGGCGATCATTTCCACATCGACCTCGCCCGCCGCCGCAATGGCTACCGCATCTGCCAGTGAGGGAGCGTTTGGCCGCATTGGAAATCCCGCCCGAGACTGTCTATAGCACCGCCATGACCCGCACACCCCAGTCCGCCTATCCCGCCCTCCGCATGCGCCGCAACCGCAAGAGCGCCTGGGCCCGCGCCCTTGTGAGCGAGAACACGCTGCAAGTATCGGATCTCATCTGGCCGATCTTCGTCATCGAGGGCGAGCGCAAGGTGGAACAGGTGTCCTCCATGCCGGGCGTCGTGCGCCAGTCCATCGACATCGCGGTGGAACGTGCGGCCGAAGCGGCGGCGCTCGGCATTCCCATGATCGCGCTGTTCCCCAATACCGATCCCGCACTCCGCACCGATGACGGACGCGAGGCCTACAATCCCGAAAACCTTGTCTGCCGCACCGTGCGCGCCATCAAGAAGGCCGTGCCCAATCTGGGTGTGATGTGCGACGTTGCGCTCGATCCCTACACGGCCCACGGCCACGATGGCCTGATGAAGGACAGCACCATCCTCAACGACGAGTCGATCGCCGCGCTGGTGAAGCAGTCGCTGGTGCAGGCCGATGCGGGCTGCGACGTGATTGCGCCCTCCGACATGATGGACGGCCGCATCGCTGCCATCCGCGCCGCGCTCGAAGGCGCAGGCCATGAAGACGTGCAGATCATGGCCTACTCCGCGAAATACGCATCAGGATTCTACGGTCCCTTCCGCGAGGCCGTGGGCTCCGGTGGAAAGCTGAAGGGCGACAAGCGCACCTACCAGATGGACCCCGCCAACACCGACGAAGCCATGCGCGAAGTGGCTCTCGACCTCGCTGAAGGTGCCGACATGGTGATGGTGAAGCCGGGCATGCCCTATCTCGATATCGTCGCGCGCGTGAAACGCGAATTCGGCGTACCCACCTTCGCCTATCAGGTTTCCGGCGAGTACGCGATGCTGATGGCCGCCTGCCAGAACGGCTGGCTCGACCCGGAAAAGGTCATCCCCGAATCCCTGCTCGCCTTCAAGCGCGCCGGCGCCGATGGCATCCTCACCTACTTCGCGCTGGACGTGGCAAAGCGCCTGCGCGGCTGATCCGCTATTTCTGCAGCCGCGCCATCAGGCTGGACGTATCCCAGCGCTTGCCGCCCATCTTCTGCACTTCCGAATAGAACTGGTCCACCAGCGCCGTGACTGGCAAGTGCGCGCCGTTGCGCCGCGCCTCGTTGAGGCAGATGCCCAGATCCTTGCGCATCCATTCCACCGCGAAGCCGAAATCGAACTTGCCCGCGATCATGGTCTTGTGGCGGTTCTCCATCTGCCACGAACCGGCGGCACCCTTGGAGATCACCTCCACGACCTTCTCCATGTCCAGGCCCGCCTTCATGCCGAAATGCACGCATTCCGCCAGGCCTTCCACGAGGCCAGCGATGGCAATCTGGTTGCACATCTTGGCAAGCTGCCCGGAACCCGGGGCGCCCAGCAGTTTGCACATCCGCGCAAAGCTCATGATCAGTGGCTCAGCCTTGGCATAGTCGTCTGCGTCACCACCGCACATGACGGTGAGCACGCCGTTTTCCGCGCCCGCCTGTCCGCCGGAAACCGGCGCATCCACGAAGCCGATGCCCCGGGCCTTGGCCGCCGCATGGAGTTCCCGCGCCACATCGGCCGAGGCCGTTGTGTGATCGACGAAGATGCTGCCGCGCTTCATCGCCGCGAATGCCCCGTCAGGTCCGATGGTGACGGAACGGAGGTCGTCATCATTGCCGACGCAGGCAAACACGAAATCCGCATCCTTCACGGCCGCGGCAGGCGTCGCAGCAGCAGCACCCTTGTGCTGTCCCACCCAGCGGGCAGCTTTCTCCGCCGTCCGGTTGTAGACCGTGAGGCCTGCCCCCGACTTGGCGGCAAGATGCCCCGCCATCGGATATCCCATCACGCCCAGACCCAGCCATGCCGCACGCACCGTCATTGTTCCACTCCTCGTTCCGGTTTTGCGAGGGAATAGAGCACGGCCAGTTCCTTTTCCAGAACTCTTGCAGCTTCGGCTGGCCCGGGACATAGTGTCTGTCCGAACAGAACCATGACCATTGAACGCCGCAATTTTCCGCAGTTCTTCATCACTGCGCCCAGTCCCTGCCCCTACCTCCACGACAAGCTGGAGCGAAAGGTGTTCACGCATCTTGTGGGGCCGGATGCGCGCGGCCTGAATTCGCAACTGTCGCAAGGCGGTTTCCGGCGCAGCCAGAACATCGCCTACCGCCCGGCCTGCGAGGGCTGCGCGGCCTGCGTTTCCGTGCGGGTGCCGGTGAACAGCTTCACGGCCGACCGCGGCTTCCGTCGGGTTCTCAAGGCCAACGCCGATCTCGACAGCACCGTGGTCAAGGCAAAGGCCACCAGCGAACATTACGGCCTGTTCCGGTCCTACATCGACAGCCGCCACCAGGATGGGGGCATGGCGGAAATGTCGGTGCTCGATTTCGCCGCCATGGTCGATGACAGCTTCGTCGACAGCCG
>CALMLK010000131.1 GCA_937868035.1 uncultured Alphaproteobacteria bacterium | reverse complement strand
GGCGTCTTGGTGACTTCGAAGCTGCCCTCCTCCGCGCGCGACGAGCGGCGCGCGGCCCCGAGCGCAACAAGTGACAGGCCCGACAAGGCGGCGAAGGTGAAAGCGGTGCGGCGGTTCATGGTTCTGGTCTCCCGTATGCCGAGAGATACGCCTTTCCGGGCCGAAAGTGCACTCACACCTGTTCAAGCTGCCGTGAGATGCGGGTTATCTCTCGCGTCCCGAGATGCTGGCCCCGGCATCCGTGTCGAGTTTCATGAAGGTGATGACGGAGAATCCGGAAATCAGCGCAACCACCACGATCACGAAAGAGAAGTCCGACGCCTCCAGGCTGTTGCGCCCATACCACCACATCCGCGCATCCAGCAGGAACGCCGCCGCTGCCACGCCCAGCGCCAGGAAAAGCTGCTGCAGCACCGTGTAAAGCGTATTCGCCTTCGCCATCTCGGCGTGGTCCACATCCGCATAGGCCAGGGTGTTGAGGGAGGAAAACTGCAGCGAGCGCATGAAACCGCCCGCCAGGATCACGCCAAACATCATCCAGTACGGCGTCTGCGGCGTGAACAGCGCCTGCAGTGCAAACATCACGCAACACAGGATACCGTTGACGATGAGCAGGCTGCGGTAGCCGAAGTGGCGGACGAGGCGTGCCACCGTGAACTTCATCGACACCGCCCCCAGCGCCGATGCGAAGGTGATCATGCCGCTGGCAAAGGCAGAAAAGCCGAAGCCCAGTTGCAGCATCAGCGGCACGATGAAGGGCATGGCGCCCACCGCAATGCGGAACAGGTTTCCACCGCTCACCGAATGCCGGTAGCTCGGAATGCGGAACAGCCGGAGGTCGAGGATCGGATTGGGCACGCGCGCCGCATGGATGCCATAGGCCACCAGCAGCAAGCCCCCCACAAGCATCATCACCACGACCTGCGTGTCGGTGTAGAGACCGCGGCCCGCGACCGTGAGCCCGAACACGCCAAGCGACAAGCCGCCGCCCGACAGCAGGAAGCCCCGCAGATCGAGTGGCGGCGGCGACTCCATCTTGAGGTTGGGCATCAGCCAACTCGCCAGCCCGAAGGCGATGACGCCGAACGGCAGGTTCATCCAGAAGATCCACCGCCAGTCGTAAACTGTTGTAATGTAACCACCAATCGGCGGCCCTATCACCGGCCCCACGAGCGCCGGAATGGTCAGCCAGGCAATCGCATCCAGCAGTTCCGATTTCTGCACCGAGCGCAGCAGGATGATGCGCCCCACCGGCACCATGAGTGCCCCGCCCACGCCCTGCAGCCCCCGCGCCGCCACCAGCCAGTGCAGGTTTTCGGCAAAGCCGCAGGCCGCCGAACCCGCCGTGAAGATCACGATGGCCGTACGGAACACCGTCTTGGCGCCGTAGCGGTCGGCAAGCCAGCCGCTCACCGGCAGCACCACGGTGAGGCCGAGCAGATAGGTGGTGAAGGCGAGCTTCAGCGCCACCGGGCTCACGCCCAGGTCGCCCGCAATGGCCGGCAGCGACGTGGCGATGATGGTGGAATCCATCTGTTCCATGAACAGGGCCGAAGCAATGACCAGCGGCAGGATTCGCGCGTTGAAGGACGCCGTGGAAGACATGGCTGCCCCTGTAACACGGCAATCACATCCGCGCGAATGCCGCCCGCCCGCATTGCTGTCATGCGCCGCCTCGGCTAGAAAGGAGGGCTGCACCGGCCCATCTGGTGCAGCACCGGTCGGGTTGCGCCGGTGCCCTCGCTCCCCACACAGAGATACGAATGTTCAACTGGCTGTTCACATGGCTGGAGAGCCGCGTGCCCTCCTTCCCCACCGAGCTTCCCGACAAGCCCACGCCCAGCGTGTGGGGCTTCATCCGCCATTATTCGCGGCCCTTCCTGCCGCTGATCATCGCCGGGCTCACCTTGTCCGTGGTGATTGCCGTGATCGAAGTCCGGCTCTTCGCCTTTGTGGGCAGCCTCGTGGACACGCTCACCGGCGCCGACCGTGCCACCTTCTGGGCCGACAACAAGGGCGCCTTGCTGTTTTATGGCGTCCTCGCCCTCCTCATCCAGCCCCTGCTCTCGGCGCTCACCGATGCCATCGAGAACCAGGGCCTGCGTGGCAACTATGCCATGCGCATCCGCTGGATGGCGCACCGCTACATGCTGCGGCAGTCCATGGAGTTCTTCCACAACGAGTTCGCCGGCCGCGTCGCCACCAAGGTGATGCAGGCGGCCCTCGGCGTGCGCGACGTGGTGATGAAGCTCACACAGGTCATTTCCTACGTGGTCGTCTACCTCATCACGGCAATCACCTCGTTCTCCATTTACGATCCGCGCCTCGGCATTCCCCTGCTCGTCTGGCTGGTCCTCTATGCCATCACCATGCGCTATTTCGTGCCGCGCCTCGGCAAATTGTCGGAGAAGCAGGCAGACATGCGCTCGGTCGTCACCGGCCGCATCGTCGATACCTACACCAACATGCCCACGGTCAAACTCTTCGCCCACGCCTCGCGCGAAGACGACTACGCCCGCGAAGGCATGGGCTGGATGCTGCAAAGCGTCTACGATTCAATGCGTGCCTCGACGATGATGAATCTGGTGCTGAACCTCATCAATGGCCTGCTGCTCACCTCAACGGCGGCACTGGCCACGTGGCTGTGGTACACCAACGCCATCACCGTGGGCGCCATCGCCTTTTCCGTCGGCCTCATCTACCGCATGCTCGGCATGGCCCACTGGATGCTGTGGGAAATCGCCGGATTGTTCGAGGATTTCGGCGTGGTGAAAGACGGCGTGGACGTGGTGGCGCGCGAACATGCGGTGAAAGACAAGCCCGGCGCCAAGCCGCTCGCCGTCACGCAGGGCAAGATCACCATCAATGATCTCCATTTCAACTATGGCAAGCCCGTCAGCGATGAGCGCGAAGTCATCTCGGGTCTCACCCTCACCATCAAGCCCGGCGAGAAGGTGGGGCTTGTGGGCCGCTCCGGTGCTGGCAAGTCAACGATCGCCAACCTGCTGCTGCGTTTCTACGACGTGGGTGCAGGCCACATCGACATCGACGTCCAGAACATCGCTGAC
>CALMLK010000130.1 GCA_937868035.1 uncultured Alphaproteobacteria bacterium | reverse complement strand
ACGAAGGCGGTGAGGAAGGCCTTCAACTCGGCAAACACGGGTGTGATCTCGGCGGCGCGGCTGCCGGGGTCGAACTGCTCGATCAGCGCGTCGTAGGGCGCGAGCTTCAGGACATCGGCGCGCATGGCGGCTTCCTCGCGGGCGAGGGCAATCACATTGCCGAGCGCAGGCAGGAACGCGGCCCAATCACCCGTGGGGCGCAACTGCCGCCAGAGCTGTTCAGAGCGGATGCGCGCTTCCGTCTGTTTCTGCACGAAGGCGGAGGAGAGACAGGTGAGGTTGGTATAGCTTCGCTTCTGCTCGCCCAACGCCGTGCGTTGCTCGGCCGACAAGTCTTCGGCTTCTGCGGCGGCAAGCCAGTCGCCGACCTGAGGGGCAGAGGCCATTTCGTGATAGAGGCCGGCGAGGCCCGCCATGGCCTCGGCGCGCTTTTCACCGCCGCCATCCGGCATCATCACCGCCTCATCGACGCCCAGCATGGACTGCGCGTGGGAGAGGGCTTCCAGTTTCTTCAGATGGGCATCGAGCTTGGCAAAGGACATGGCGCTTCCGTGATGTGGAGAGGCACGCTCTTTACGGCCATTGCGCGTAGGCGTCCATCCAGTCGCGGCGGGGGGCGATGGTTTCGGTGGCGCGGGATGACATGGCCTCGGGCCGCGACCCGGTGGCCGCTTCCATGGCGAAGAGGGCGGCGCCCATGGCGGTGAGTTCGGGCTCGTGCAACACGGTGATGGTTTCGCCGAAGATGCTGGCGCGGAGTTCCATCAAGGCGCGCGAGCGGGCCCAGCCGCCGGTGGCGTACATGGGGCCGTCGGCGATGCCGACGCGTTTCATGGCGCGGAAGAAATCGCGGGCCTCCACGCTCACGGCTTCGAGGACGCGGCGGTGGCGGTGTTCGCCCGCATCGGCCAGGGCCGCAGCAATCGTTGGAGCCTTCGCCGCAGGTGCGCCCGGCAACACGGGCTGCGCCAGATAGGCTTTCACGGCAGCGTCATCGCCGAATGCCTGTCGCAGGGGCGCACTGAACTCGATGGGACCAATGACGGAAATGCCAGGCCCGCCGCGCACGGGAAGCGACAGGTCGATGCCCGCCGTTGCCGCGGTGGACGTCGGCGTCGTGGTCTCGGCAAAGAGCGCGTTGGCGGTGCCGATGGAGTCGATGCGCGCCAGCGGATCCAGGCGCATGATGGCGTTGGAGGCGATGGGATGATCATGCCCACCCACCACGATCAGCGTGTTGGCGCTGCCTGCGCCCGCTTCACGCAACGGTCCCGCCTGCAGTGTGCCGATCACCGTTCCCGCCGTCAGTCCTTCTGGCAGTGGCGGCGCTTCCGCCTTGCGCAGCAGTTCGGGAATCCAGTCACGGGTGAAGACATCATAAACGCCTGTGCGCGGCATCAGCGTGGCGCAGATATAGGCGCGCCGCGCCCACCACACGGCGGGATAGTCCGTCAGTGGCACCCAGGGATCGTTGCCGCGCAATGCGTCGGGGCGATGCGTCCTCAGCCACAGCCATTTGGCGGCGGCAGTGGAGAACCCGAAGTTGATCTGCGGGTGGGCGCGGCCTTCCTCGCTCGCCTTCAATATCCCCGCTTCGGCGCGGTCGCGGTGATCGAACCAGGGAATGGCGAGGCCGCGCGGCGTGAAATCCGGCGCCACGCACAGGCCATCCTCGCCGATCCCCGTTGTGGCGATGGCGGCGATGGGCTTTCCCTTGCCCACCGCCCGCCAGCCTTCGATGATCAGGTCTTCAAGTGCGGCGACAAGTTCGAGCCCTTCCGTCACCACGCCATGGCCGTCGTGACGGCGGGGCGAGGGCACGGACTTCACCCACAGGTTCTGTCCCTCGTCATCGAGGAAGAGGACCTTGATGTTGGTGGAGCCGACGTCGACGCCGCAATACATGGCGGGGCCGCTCCGCTCTACCAGAGGCGCTTGAACTTCGCGCGCGAGGCCTTTGCCATCTCGGCGATGAGCCAGGAGGTTTCTTCGGCGGGGCGCTGCCAGACCTTGCGGCCGACGACGACACCTTGCGCGCCGGCGGCGATGGCGTCGCTCACGTCCTTCAACGTCGACTTGGCGTCGCCTGACAGGGGGCCGCCGGCAACGACGACCGGAATATCGAGTTCATCGCAGAGCTTCGCCGTGGCATCGGGGCCGGGGAAGGTGATCTTGATGATGTCGGCGCCAAGATCATAGGCGACGCGGGCCACTTCCATTTCCGCCGTGATGATCTCAGGCGTGCGGGGATGATTGAGGAACACCGGTTCCACCATCACCGGCATGTCCCACTTCGCGGCGGCGGAGACGACGGTACCGATGCGCTGGCAGTACAGCACCTTCTCGGCATCGTTCACGTTCCACGGCAGCAGCAGCTTCACGCAATCAACACCGAGGCGCGCGGCGTCCTCAACCGAGGCCACAAGCGTGCCGGTGCCTGTTGCGGGCGCGGAGGTAGGCCAGAAGGCGTCGATCGCGAGGATGCGCGCCATGGCCGGGTTCTGCGCCATGTCCACTTCGGTTGCCTTCACGATTCCGGTGGACACCATGAAACCCGTCACGTCCTCCTTGAGGAAGCGGCGCAGCACCTGGGCGGGCGCTTCCAACTGCGGCACGCGGCCCCAGACGAGGCCATGGTCGATCGGCACCACGAGGGCGGCACGGTCGGGGCGGAAGACACGGTTCATGCGGTAGGACGTGGAAAGGCGGCTGGCCACTGAATAATCCTCAGAGAGTGTAATCTTGCTCATGCAAGTGTGCAGCAAAAATCGCAGAGGAATCCCGCAGATTCAAGCGCGAATATCCGTCATGAGTGTGAGCGAAAGGCGCTCAGATTTTTGGCAACGGCTTGAGCGCGGGGCCGCTGAGCACTTCGCCGGTGGGCGCGAATTGCGAGCCATGGCAGGGGCAATCCCAGCATTTCTCGAAGCTGTTCCAGCGTACACCACACCCCGCATGTGTGCAGGTGGCGGAAAGGCGGATCACTTCGCCTTCGGGCGACTTGTAGATGGCTTCGTGTGCCAGGGCACCGTTGCGCAGGACCGCGCCTTCACCCGGCGCGATCTCGTCGGCCGATGCCACTTCGCCGGGGGTCAGGTGTTGCACCAGTCCCGCCACGACTCCGGCCTGGTCAGTGAGGTAGTGGGCGATGGTCCGCCCGGTCAGCGGTACGCGGGAAGGATCGAGGATCGGCGCAAAGCGCGCATGCTGGCCCGTGATGAGCGGCGCAATCACCAGTGCGCCGGCCACTGCATTGGTGATGCCCTGTCCCGCGTCGCCCGTGTGGAGATAGATGTTGTCCTCGCCCGGCGCGCGTCCGGAGAAGGGCATGTAGTCCAGCGTTTCGAGAATCTGCCCGGACCAGCGGTGGCTCACCTCGCCCATCGCCGGGTATTGGGCGCGGGCCCAGTCTTCCAGCCGGGCGAGGCGTTGCGCCATGTCGCTCTCCGTGCCGGTGCGGTGGTCCTCGCCGCCGATGATCAGGCGGTCCCATTGGTCATCCAGCGGCTGGATGCGCATGTGGTGATAAGGGTCGTGCATGTCCCAGAAGAGCACGTCATCGACACTGCCCTTGGGAATGG
>CALMLK010000129.1 GCA_937868035.1 uncultured Alphaproteobacteria bacterium | reverse complement strand
CTGCCCGGGCTCCGGTTTCACCATCGAGGAGATCGAGCCTCGCCCCTGCTCCTTCAACAACCCCTTCGGCGCCTGCCCCACCTGCGATGGCCTCGGCACGGAGTTGAAGTTCGAGCCGGAGCTGGTCGTGCCTGACACAACCCTCAGCCTCCGCGACGGCGCCGTTGCGCCCTGGAGCAAGACAGGCGCCACCTCGCCCTACTACATGCAGACGCTGGAAGCCCTCGCCAAGCACTTCAAGGTCTCCATGACGACGCCATGGAAGGACCTGCCGAAGAAGGTGCGCGACGCCGTCCTGAACGGCACCGGCGAGGATGAGATCACCATCACCTATGACGATGGCCTGCGCACCTACAAGACCAAGAAGCCCTTCGAAGGCGTGATCGGCAACATCGAGCGGCGCTGGCGCGAGACGGATTCCGAATGGATGCGCGAGGAACTCTCCCGCTACCAGTCCGACCATGATTGCCACGCCTGCACCGGCTTCCGCCTCAAGCCGCAGGCGCTGGCCGTGAAGATCGACAAGCTGCACATCGGCGAGGTGACACAGATGTCCATCGCCGATGCCGACCGCTGGTACACCCAACTCGACTCCACCCTCACGCCGAAGCAGAAGGAAATCGCCGCCCGCATCCTCAAGGAAATCCGCGAGCGTCTGCGCTTCCTCGTCGATGTCGGCCTGAATTACCTGTCCCTCAACCGCGTCTCCGGCACGCTGTCGGGCGGCGAGAGCCAGCGCATCCGCCTCGCGTCGCAGATCGGCTCCGGCCTCACCGGCGTCCTCTACGTGCTGGACGAACCGTCAATCGGCCTGCACCAGCGCGACAACGACCGCCTGCTGAAAACGCTCATCCACCTCCGCGACATCGGCAACACCGTGATCGTGGTGGAACACGATGAAGACGCCATCCGCCTTGCCGACTATGTGGTGGATATTGGCCCCGGCGCGGGCGTGAACGGCGGCCGCGTGGTGGCGCAAGGCACGCCCGAGCAGGTCATGCAGAATCCCGAGAGCCTCACCGGAAAATATCTGGTGGGCCTCGAACAGGTGCCCGTGCCCCGCAAGCGCCGCACTTGGGAGAAAGGCCGCTCCATCCGCGTCTCCGGTGCCCGCGCCAACAACCTCAAGAACGTGAGCGCCGAAATCCCGCTCGGCGTCTTCACCTGCATCACCGGCGTCTCCGGCGGCGGCAAGTCCACCCTGCTGATCGACACCGTCTACCGCGCACTCGCCCGCAAGCTCATGGGCTCACGCGAAGCCCCCTCGGTGCACGACCGTATCGAAGGCATCGAACACCTCGACAAGATCATCGACATCGACCAGAGCCCCATCGGCCGCACGCCGCGCTCCAACCCGGCCACCTACACCGGCGCCTTCACGCCGATCCGCGACTGGTTCGCCGGATTGCCGGAAGCGAAAGCACGCGGCTATGAACCTGGCCGCTTCTCCTTCAACGTCAAGGGCGGCCGTTGCGAAACCTGCCAGGGCGATGGCGTCATCAAGATCGAGATGCACTTCCTGCCAGATGTCTACGTGACCTGCGATGCCTGCCATGGCCACCGTTACAATCGCGAAACGCTGGAGATCAAATTCAAGGACAAGTCCATCGCCGACGTTCTGGAAATGACCGTCACCGAAGGCGCTGACTTCTTCAAGGCCGTTCCAGCCGTGCGCAACACGCTGGAAACCTTGCAGCGTGTCGGCCTCGGCTACATCAAGATCGGCCAGCAGGCCACGACACTCTCCGGCGGCGAGGCGCAGCGCGTGAAACTGTCGAAGGAACTCTCCCGCCGCTCAACAGGCCGCACCTTGTACCTGCTCGACGAACCCACAACGGGCCTGCACTTCCATGACGTGAAAAAGCTCTTGGAGGTGCTGCATGAACTGGTGGAGCAAGGCAATTCGGTTGTCGTGATCGAACACAACCTCGAAGTCATCAAGACAGCCGACTGGATCATCGACCTGGGGCCGGAAGGCGGAGACGGCGGCGGCGAAATCGTAGCCGCCGGAACACCGGAAGACGTGGCCCGCAATCCCCGAAGCTACACAGGGCATTACCTGAAGGACGTCCTCAAGCGTGGACGGAAGGAAGCGGCGGAGTGACCAATTTCTCGTAACCCGGCATGAGAAGCTGACGTGGCACGAAGCCATAGCGTTCCTCTTGTCCCTCACCCCGAGGTGCGCCTCGAAGTGTGTAAGGCCCGCCCCGCATTCCTGCGAGCCTGCTTGCTATGCCAGAGAGGCAACCACTCTCAAAAACTCCGGCTCAGCGTCAAGTAACCCGTGAGGTTTGTGTCCCCACCCATGGCGAGGCTGGAGATCAGGCCTCCCGTCACGTTGAAGGCCTCATGCCAGGAACGGAAGCCTGTGTGCAGTGTCATGGTATCCGAAGGTCTTTCCGAACCCGGCAAAGCAAAGGGCAGGCTACCGGAAATGGACTGCAGCTGCGCGCGGTTGCTGCCAACACCGGCAAACTCATGGTCCCATGTGGCACGGGCAAACACCTCCGTCAGATCCGTCAGTTCGTAAGCAAATTCGGCACCGAGGCTCCCGATCGCTGACCTGCGGTTGATGTCGAGGAAGCGCATGGAGGTGGAAAGGTCCGGATTGTCTTCCGCGAAACCATCCAGCGAAACGTGTTGAAGCAAAAGGCTGGCCAGCGGAGTTATGGTCAGCTTGTCCATCTCGACGTCATATCCGGCTGTGAAGCCCAGGCTTGCGCTGTGGCCGTGCGTCTCGCCGTGATGCCGCCGCGTGGCCGCGCCAAGTGCGACAGTGCGCGTGATGTCGTAGTCCGCGAGTGAAACGTTGACGAGACTATTCACCCACAGGTTCGTACCGCGCCAGCCCACAAACACGCCAATACTGGCCTCTGTCGCATCATGCTCCGTCCCGTTCCCCGCGATCTGGTAGTTGACATCCTCCACCCGAATACGGGGGGGCGTCCTGAGAAATGTCGGCATGACAAAGTTGATCTCGTCGCGGGTTTCCTCGTGATTCTGGCGTCCAAATCCCGCATGCATGCCGAGCGTGACATTGCCCTGCACATGCTTCACACCTGCCATCACATCAACATTGCCGCCGCCATCCGCAAGTCCGGCCAGTCCTTGCCCCCACCAGAAGTTTCCCTGCTCGCTGGGTTGCCCCAGATGCTCCGTCAGAGACTGGAACCTTGCGCGCCCTCCGGTCACTGCCGAATCCGCGATTTGGCCCATTTGCGCCGGTGCATCCAGCACGGAGAGCGTATACTGCGCCAGCAACTGGTGCCCGCCGGCCGACAAATGCACACTGTCCGCGAACAGATGGGTATAGGGCGCATCCTGAGCCACCAACGAGGTCGGATTGCAGGTGAGGGAATTGGCGGTGATCTGCGGCATACAAGCCGTTCCCGTCACATTGCTGAAACCATAGCGGACAGGATCGGCAACCACCTCCTGCAGCAGCGCGAACGTGTTCAATGGGATCACTGGAAGGTTTGCAGCAGCGAGGCCGTCGAACAGTTGGGTATTGAAATTTTGTGTAAGGGCTGTTGCATTTGCCTGGGTCGCGGGCCCCGCTGCACGATAAGTTGGCGCAGTACCGAGATCGTAGACAGTAGGCACCAGGATGTAACGGGCACCCGCATTGGCAAGTGCCTGCACGATTGCAACCTCGCCCACCGCTGCATCGTCAATGTCGGTGGGAGGGGCGAAACCATCGAGCACCAAAGCGATGTCATTCATCCCACCCCAGACGGTGTACAGCGCACCCGGATCCGCCACACCGCCGTGTTCGGTCAGGTAAGTGTTCACCCCCGTGTTCATCGACGGAGCAGGACCAAGGGCAAGCACCCTATCGACGATGACGCGGGCACCGCCATTTGCATAATTCGTGCCGGTCTGTCCGTTGCCGTTGGGATCAGCCGAGGTCCCCATTTCGTCAGCGATGATTTGCACCCAGACATCAGCAGGATTCGTGGTGAACTGCCCCGTGACTGGCTGAACGGAGGTTGGCAGCAAGGGTCTGTAGAAACCGGCGTCAGTGAGGCCGTCACCAAAAAAATAGGTCTCGGAAAAAGACCCGGCCAATGCCGTGCCCATGCTTGCAAGAATAGAAACTGCAATTCCAGACGCGAGGTGGACTTGTCGCCACATAATTCATTCTCCCCACCCCCAGTTGCAGTCCAGCAGAGGGGCGGGTTGAAAGAAAGACGGACGCTACAATCAAGAAATGTCTTGCCAGGAGAATCCCTACCCCTCGTCCCCATCCAGCAAGTTCTTCACGCCGCCGCGCCGACCTTTTGGCACATAGAAGCCGAAGCCCAGCTCCTTGATCAGTCCGCCGGCGAGTTTGTTCACCTTCTTCATCGAGCGCTGCAGGTGTTGCGGCGTGCTATCGCCCTTGCGGCGGCGCCCCAGAATTTCGTTCAAGACGAGAAGGTCGAGCACCGAGGACTGCACCCAGTCCAGGTCCTTGCTGTAGCCAGCCACCCACTTCAGCTTCACATCGCCATTCTTGAAAAGGTGATCGGCAAGGCTGCGCGCTCCGAAGGCACAGGCGCCGAGATACAGGCCGACGAACTGCGAGCCATCACTCGCCGCCAGCGCATTGCGCAATTCCGTGCGCGTCAGGCGTTGTTCGCCTTCGAAGTGCAGGCCGCCCTCATCGCCATGCGAGGCGAAATAGAGATACTTGCAATGCCGCAGCGATCCGATCCGCGTGATGGCCTCCTTGGCCGCCTGCTCGGAATTCACCATTTCATAGTGATAGGTGTGGGGGTTGTCGCAGTGGATATCGGCAATCAGATCGAAAAAGCCCCGCACGGACACATTCGACCGGGCCCACCACCGCGTCTCCAACACAGCAATGTTCGTATGCTTCATCGGCAGGTTACTCGTCACAAGAACAGACAGGATGGGGTGCAATGCCCGTCCGGCAGACGGTGCCTCCCCATCCGGTACGGTGACATTCCGCGCCGAAACATTCAATGCCGTCTTGCGCCGCAGCGTGAACTCAGAAGTGGAACGGGACGAAGAAAATCTACCTGAATTTGCATTTCCCGCACTGCCATCACCCGTCGGGGATGGTACCTACTGCGCGTCGATATCGCCCTGCGTCACCTGGTAGGTGGCGGTGAACTGGAATGTGCCCGCCGGATTGAGCGAGGCCAACAGTGCCGGCGAAGGCGTGGGCGGCGTGCCCGTTCCGCTGTGGGCATCACCAACGGAGATATTGGTCATCGTCACGTTGCCGGTGTTGGTGACGTCGTAATAGTAGGTGATGACGTCGCCCGGATCGGCCTTGCCGATGGTGCCGCCATCGGTGGTGATGACGAAGGACTTGTCGATGCTGAGTGTCGCCGTCTGCGAGATCGCCGTCGTCACCGCAGCCGACGTGCTGGGCGCAGTCTGTGCCGTGTCGAAGGTTGCGGTATTGGAATAGGTGCCGCCGTTGTTCATGTCCGAGAGAGGCACGGTGTAGGTGGCCCCATAGAGCCAGACCTCGCCCACATCCACGGCGCCATCGCTGTCGGTGTCGCCAGACGAATAGCTTGGGCCGCTGGTCAGTGTCCGCGCACTCGCGGCCTGTGTGAGCGAGTCGGTCAGGCTGAGACCTGTCAGTGTCTGGTTGCCCGTGTTGCTGATGGTGATCAGCCAGGTAATCGTCTGGGCCGCCGCGGTGATGGGGTTGGGCCCACCCGTCTGCCCCTTCAGGATCGAGAACGAAGCCGTGCGCGAAACATTCGTGGTCACGGTGCCCGTGGTCGAAGGTGCGGTCTGTGCCGTGTCATAGGTGGAACTGTTGGTGAAGTTGCCGGTGCCATCCATGTCCGTCTGCGGCACGGTGTAGGACGCCGCATAGGTCCACGTCTCGCCCACGTCGATCGCACCATCGCTGTCGGTGTCGCCGCTCGCATAGCTGGGACCGCTCGTCAGTGTCCGCGCCACCCCGCCCAACTGGAAGGTATCGCTGATCGAAAGTCCGTTGAGCGTCTGGTTGCCGCTGTTCACAACGGTGATGGTGTAGCCGATCGCCTGCCCCGCCGCCGTGATGGTGGCAGGTCCGGACGTCTTGGCCTTCGCCACCGTGAAGGAAGGAGACCGCGTGACGCTCGTCGTCACGGTGTTGGAAGTGGCGGGCGCAGTCTGCGTCGTGTCGAAGGTTGCGACGTTGGTGAAGCTCCCCGTGCCATCAATGTCAGCTTGGGTCGTTGTGTAGGTGGCGCTGTAGAGCCACGTCTCGCCCACGTCGATGGCGCCATCGGAGTCACTGTCGCCCGAGGCATAGGCCGGACCGCTGATCAGGGTGCGAGCCGCACCGCCAAGCTGGAACGTGTCACTCACCACAACGGGCGTCGTGAGCGTCTGGTTGCCCGTATTGGCGACGGTCAGGCGATAGGTCATCACCTGCCCCGCCGCCGTCACCGGGCTGGGGCCAGAGAACTGGCTCTTCACGTTGGTGAAAGAGGGCGAGCGCGTGACGCCGGTCGTCACGGTGTTGGACGTGACGGGCGCAGTCTGCGTCGTGTCGAAGGTCTCGACGTTGGTGAAGCTGCCGCTCGCATCGATATCGGCCTGGGTCGACGTATAGCTGGCGGTGTAAATCCAGATTTCACCCACATCAATGGCACCATCACTATCGGTATCACCCGAGGAATAGCTGGGCCCGGCCGCCAGCGTCCGCGCCGCTCCGCCCAACTGGAAGGTATCGCTCACCATCACGGGCCCCGTGAGGGTCTGGTTGCCCGAATTGGCAATAGCAATCGTGTACGAAAGCGTCTGCCCCGCCGCTGTGATGGGACCGCCCGCAGCGGGAAGCGCCTGGGCCTTGCTGTTGGTGAACGACGCCGTTCGCGTCACGTTTGTCGTCACCGTGTTGCTGGTCTTGGCACCTGCCTGTGTGGTCGAATAGGCGGCCTGGTTGGTGTAGGATCCCGTTCCGTCCATGTCGGTCTGCGGCACCGTATAGGTGGCTGCATAAATCCACGTCTCCCCCACATCGATGGCGCCATCCGAATCCGTGTCGCCTGCCGACAACGTGGGTCCCGCCGTCAGCGTGCGGGCGGCGCCGCCCAGCTGGAACGTATCAGACGTGAGCGACGGCGATGTCAGCGTCACGTTGCCGGTATTGGCCACGGTGATGGAATAGCCGATGACGTTGCCCGCCGCCGTCACGGGCGATGGCCCGCTCGATTGCGCCTTCACAATCGTATAGTTCGGCGTCTGCGTGATGGTCGTGGTGACTGTGTTGGACGTTTTCACCGCCACCTGCGCG
>CALMLK010000128.1 GCA_937868035.1 uncultured Alphaproteobacteria bacterium | reverse complement strand
CGTGACGAGAGCCGCAAGCTCCTGAGCCTCGCGGATATCGAGAACAACAAGGACGGCATCTAGCAGGTCTTCGCCAAGTTCCTCTCATTCGGCGGCGGCAAGACCGATGCCATGATGGTGGACAATGCGGAGTGGCTGACCAAGCTCAACTACATCGAGATGCTGCGCGATGTGGGCAAGCACTTCAGCGTCAACCGCATGCTGGCGATGGACTCGGTGAAGCTGCGGCTTGAGCGCGAGCACGAATTGTCGTTCATTGAATTCAACTACATGATCCTGCAGGCCTACGACTTCGCCGAACTGAGCAAGCGCTACGGCTGCAACCTACAAATGGGCGGTTCGGACCAGTGGGGCAACATCGTCAACGGCATCGACCTTGGCCGGCGCATGGGCACGCAGCAACTGTTTGCGCTCACCTCCCCACTGATCACGCTGTCGTCGGGCGCCAAGATGGGCAAGACTGCTTCGGGTGCGGTGTGGCTCAACGCCGACATGCGCAGCCCCTATGAATACTGGCAGTTCTGGCGCAACACGGAAGACGCCGATGTGGGCCGTTTCCTGCGGCTGTTCACGACGCTGCCGCTCGACGAAGTCAAGCGGCTGGAGTCGTTGCAGGGCTCGGAGATCAACGAAGCAAAGAAGGTGCTCGCCAATGCCGCGACCACCCTGCTCCACGGGTCCGCAGCCGCGGACGATGCTGCCGAAACGGCGCGCAAGACCTTCGAGGAAGGTGCCAGCGCAGAGGGCCTGCCTACCGTCACGATCGATCTTTCCGCGGGCGTCGGCATTCTTGCGGCCTCAGTCGCTGCCGGACTCGCGGCTTCCAATGGTGAAGCGCGCCGGTCGATCCAGGGTGGCGGCATCCGCGTCAACGACGAGATCGTGAAGGATGACAAGCTGGTGCTGACCTCCGCCATGGCGAAGGACGGAACCATCAAGCTCTCGCACGGCAAGAAGAAGCACGTGCTGCTCAAGCAGGGCTGACCGCCTTCAGTTGCTCGTGCTTTCCCTTGATGAGGGTTTGATATTGCTGCGGCGTGGCGCACAGGTGCCCTTGTAGGCAAACATCTCGCGCATGATGCCGGGGGCGAAGACCGAGAGCGGGTTCACCTGCGTGCGCGGCTTGGAGATGGTGCCGCCCATGGCAAAGGTGACGCCGAAGATGCCCCCGCCCTTCCCGCCCGTCAGGATCTGGCCGAACAGCGGAACATCATCGAGGAAGCCGTTGATCCCTTGCGCCGGAACCATCGTGCCCGTGATGTCGATTGCGCCATCCACCTTGCGCACAAGTCCCTCTGCCACGCCGCCGAGGTCGGCACCTTCGAGCGTCACGTTGCACATGCGCACGAATTGCGCGTCCGTTGAAAATGGCAGGCTCAGCTTCTTGAAGGCCACGCCATCGGCGCGCGGACCCGACTTCTTCGGCCTGCCACGGCGGTCAAGTTCCGCCAAGGCCGCTTCATTGCGCACCTCGAACTTCTTGAGAATGAGTTGGCCGTTGCGGATCGGTGAACCCGGTCCATTGGAAATCAGCGCATAGAAGCTCAGCGCACCACCGGCGATCTTGGAATAGAAATTGGTGGCGCGGAGCGTCGATCCACCATCATTGCTGGTGACGCGCAGTTCGCGCCCGCCATCAACCGGAACGACGCGCACGTTGAGCGGAAGTCCGTTGGCGAACGTGCCGTCCACGGTGGCGGAGGTGATGGTGCCGCGCTGGGTGACGAATGTCGCCTTCACGTCGCGGATGACTTCGCCCCGATGAGCGGTCACGTTGTCGAACTGCTCATCGACGATGAAGTTCTGACCCTTCGGTGCGGCCGCCGCGGCGGATTCCGCCGTCTTTGCCGGGGAGATGAGGTTCTTGATGTAGGGACGCGCATCGAAGCTTGGTCCGGTGACGGAAAGGTTCATGGTTTCATCACCGGGAACCAGTTTCACCGTGAAGACGTCATCCTCCTCAAGGCGGATCTCGGACAGGCGCGCGGCACGGAGGCCGCCACCCTTGTTCACTTCAAGGTCGCCCCGCACATGGAGGCCGGGGCCGTCGAGCTTCAGGTTTTCCACCGTGCGCAACCCGTTCTCGCCATCAGCCAGAATGAAGGTGGCGTTGGTGCCCTTGGTCTTCGGCCTGCTCCAGCGCGCGGCGGCGATCTTCATGGAGACGTCGTCAAGATCGGCGGCCACCTCAATGGTGCGCCCGGTTTCCGGTGTTCCCTTCACCTTGATCTTCACGGGAATGCTGCCGGACAGGTAGTCCTCGACATGCATGCCCAGCTTCTCGCGCATCTTGGCATCCACCACCGTTTCGACGGCAATGACGGGCGAACCCTTGCCGCGCGGCTTTTGCCAATCGAGCTTGGAGGCAATGCCATTCAGCTTTGCCGGACCTGAAAGCTCAATCTTCTCCGGGTCCATGGCAATCTTGAATTCGCCGTTGGTGATGTCGATGCCGGGCATGGCGTCCGTCATGCTGGCGTCGGAGATGGATACTTCGGTCGTGACCTTCACGCGGTCCTTCGGCACGTTCTTGATCAGCGGCAGGGAGAGACCGATCAGCGCCCGGCCATCGCCCTTCATGCGCTTGGCTTCTTCCACATCCTTGGTGATGATGTTGAGATCTGGATGCCTGGCGAAGGCCAGCATGTTCTCCAACGGGCCGCGCACATCGAACTTGAACTCGCCCGGCACTTCCTTGGCGAGGAGATCATTGGCCTCGAAGCGGCCCTTCGCCAGCGACAGGGTTTCGCCCGTGTCGAGCGCCGCCTTGCCGGCGGTGATGTCGAGAACGAAGTTGCTGTCCTTGAGTTGCGCGCTGCCTGCCGCGCCCGTGATCACGGGGAGGTTCTTGAAGTAGTGCGTCGTCACGTCCTGCATCGTAAAGGACACATCAACAACGTTTGGCGGCAGAACCCTTTCCCGCAAGGCCTTGGCGAGCGAGTTCACGGGGAAGTTCACCTGGAAGGTGCCCTCCGTGATCTTTCCATTGACCACATTCTCGTTGATCCAGGCGCGCGTGCGCGGCGTCATGACGGGCGGCCAGAGCTTCTTCAGCAATTCGGCGGACACATCGCGCAGGCGCCCCGCCACCTGGATGCCGGGCGAATCGTCGCCGCCCATGATGATGCCGCGCAGGCGCACACCGGTGTTGCCCGCCATCACGACCAGATCAGTGATGTCGACGCGCTGGTCCTCCATGGAGGCCTCGCCCTTGAACTCGATCTTGTCCACCGCCACCGGGTCCTTGATCGTGCCCTGGGCATCGACGCTGACGTTCTGGGCCAGAAGGTTGATGCCGATCGCCGTCAGCTTGCCGCCCGTGCGGCGCGGTATGAGATCGCCCGACAGTTCGGCGCGCGACCCGCCCACGAGAATGGATGAGTCAACAATGCGCACGACATCTTCATCGTATTTGTAGGACAGCCGAAGCGAGCCCTCATCCACGAGGATCGGCTTGGCGAAATAATCCGGCAGGTTGATTTCGCCCGCCGCCGCGAAGAGTTCGCCGTCGGCGCGATTGAGTTTGCCGGAGGAGGACATCTCCACTTCAAAATGCCCGGAGAAGGGCATGCGCAGCTTGGCGAATTGCGAGAGGGCATAAACTTCATCGGCGACGTTGGCGGGTACGAGGTCCGCCACCGTTGCGGTGATGGCGAAGGTTTCGGTCTCGGCCTTGAAACTTGCGGAAAGTTCAGCGTGCCACGGCTGACCGCCGCTGGCCACTTCGGCCTTCGACACGACGACGAAGCCGTAGGGCGTTCGGCGGAAGGTCATGTCGGTGCGCGGCGAGAACCACGTCGCGTCGTTGCCTTCGTCGTAGAAACTCACTTCGGCGCGGGTGATCTTGATGTCTTCGAGATTGGCCAGCGCACCGCCGTTGCCGCGTGCGCCCAGCAAATCGAGGATATGCGCGCCACCGGTTGCTGGCTCAGGCTGCACTTCCACGGAGGACTTCGGCGGGGGCTCCTCGGCACCATCTGTCTGGAAGTCGTTGCCGTTGACCACGGTCACTTCATCAGCCCCGGCGGCGGTGGCGACGATGCCGAGCCGCACGCTGCCATCCAGGTTGCGGCGGGCATTGACCCGGGGACCGATCAGTTCAAGGGACGTGACAGCGACCTTGCCCGTGAGAAGGCCCGTGCCATCGAGCGTGACGCCTGCTTTCGGTGCGCTGGCAAGCACGGTGCCATCGGTATCGGTGAGGACGAGGTTGCGGGCGCGGACACGCGGCACCATGCTTTCCTGGTCCAGTTCCAGCACGGTATCGGCAAGCGAAATGGTGAGGCCCGAGAGCTGCTTGTTGATGCCGGTTTCAATGCGGTCCTGAAGGAATGCCAGCGACACGGGCCCCTGCGACAAACGCCAAAACACCCCCGCCCCGGCAATGACCAGCACCGCCAGAACAACGAGAGTGATGATCGTCAGCCTGCGGAGTGTTTTGCCGCGCAACGCTAGCCCTTTCCCGTCCTGCTCCCCACACCAGAATCCCAACCCCGGCGAGCAGGCCGGATGATAGTATGGGCCGCAGGGGAAATCAGCCGCAAACGTGGGTTTCTCACAGGGCAAGCATGTCAAAATCGTGGCCTCGCGAAACGCCCTGCTCGGCCTGCCATCGCCACACCTTCGTCGCATGTTTACCGCGCCGCAATTCCGCCATGACAGGCAGACACGAACGGGCTATGGTCTTGGGCACTGCCGTCATCGCGGCAGGCATCGGAGGGGGCACTCCGGTTTCCGGGATTGTGACGGGACGAACAGCGTGAGCCGTTCACACGGCAATCGCACAAGCAGGGGTTAGCGATGTTTTTCAAGAAAGCCAAACCACGAGCACAGGCGCCAGGCATGCCGGTGCAGCAGAGCGAGGCAAGCGAGCCGTCCTATATCGGGCGCGACACGGCGCTCGAAGGCCAGATCAATTGTGAAGGCGAACTGCACATCGACGGCACGTTCCGGGGAACGGTACGGGCGCGGGTCTGCGTCGTGGACCTGCATGGCGTCATCCATGGGGACCTCTCCGGTGAGGTGATCCATGTGCGCGGGCGCGTCATCGGCCCCATCCAGGGGTCCAAGGTCTATATCCACGCCGGAGCCCATGTGGAGGGCGACATTTTCCAGGACAGCGTCTCGATCGAGAACGGCGCCTATGTCTACGGCACCATTCGCCACAATGCGGGTTCGCCCACCGCTTCACAGACCTTCCCGCCGCATGGCGTTCCCATGCCAGCGCCCATGGCAGAGCCCATGGGGGAACCGGGCAAGTCCGAGTTGACGCTGGAGCCGATCAAGACCGATCTTCAGAACCTTCGCATGGTGCATTCGCGCGATTGATCGTTGAAGCAGCTGAATAGAGAAAGGCCCGCAACTGCGGGCCTTTTTTTGTTTCTATTCGATGTCCTCGACGGGCGCTGCATCCCCGCCGTAGACGCGGTGGGCCAGCGAGGCCTGGATGAAGTCATCCAGATCGCCATCCAGCACGGCCGAGGGATTGGTGCTGGTGTGCCCAGTGCGCAGGTCCTTGATCAACTGGTAGGGTTGCAGCACGTAGGAACGGATCTGGTGGCCCCAGCCGATCTCCGTCTTCTTGGCGTTGGCCGCGTCGACCTTTTCCTGCTTCTTCTGCAGTTCCAGTTCGTACAAGCGCGCTTTCAGCATCTTCAATGCGGTGGCGCGGTTCTTGTGCTGCGACCGCTCGGCCTGGCAGGCGACGATGATGCCCGTGGGGACGTGGGTGATGCGAACTGCCGAATCGGTGGTGTTCACGTGCTGTCCACCGGCACCCGAGGCGCGGTAGGTATCGACCTTCAGATCGCTTTCCACGATCTCGATGTCGATGTTGTCATCGATCACGGGATAGGCCCATGCCGAACAGAAGGACGTGTGGCGGCGGGCGTTCGAGTCATACGGCGAGATGCGCACGAGGCGGTGCACGCCGCTCTCCGTCTTCAGCTTGCCATAGGCGTTGTGGCCCTTGATCTGGAGCGTGCAGGACTTGATGCCCGCTTCTTCGCCCGGATGCTCGTCCAGCACCTCGACCTTGTATTTGTTCTGGTTGGCCCAGCGCACATACATGCGCATGAGCATGGAGGCCCAGTCCTGGCTTTCGGTACCACCGGCACCGGCGTTGATCTGGAGGTAGCTGTCGTTCGAGTCTGCTTCGCCGGAGAGAAGCGTATCCAGCTCCACCTTGGCAATGTCGGCCTTCAGCGCCGCGATGGCCTTTTCGGCGTCGCGCACGATGCCGGCGTCACCCTCGGCCTCGCCCATCTCGATCAGTTCGGAGTTGTCGGAAATCGCCTGCTCGACCTTCAGGATGCCGTTGATGCGGGTCTCCAGGTCCTGGCGGCGGCGCATGACCTCTTGCGCCTTCTGGGGATCATCCCAGAGCTTCGGGTCTTCAGCCCTGGCATTCAGTTCGGCTAGATCTCGCTGGGACTTGTCCCAGTCAAAGATGCCTCCTCAGCAGTGCGAGCGACTGCTTGATTTCATCGATGAGCTTGGCGGTTTCGGCGCGCATGGCGGTGCTTGATTCCCGTGGTTTTCAATTGTGTTGCGGCGTCAATAGAGGCCGTCGCCGCCATCCGTCAACCCGCCACCCCCGGCGGCGGGCTGGCTGCCGCCCTGATAGACGCCCGGATCGCCGCCCTGATCACCACCCTGATCACCACCCTGGCCGGGCTGGGGCGGCACGAGCACAAGGCCCCCGCCCTCTTCCGCACTGGCGGTCTTCTTCGTGGTGCCGATGACGCTCGTCGATTGTGGCGGCTCGTCGCCCGGCTTGAAGGCTTCGAGGATCGTGCCGTCTTCACCGAAGATCGAGCGCCGGCCGTTGGCGGCGTTGATCGGGATCAGCTCGATGGCGCGCGGCACGCGGAAGGGTGCTGCGGGCTTGTTGCGCAGCGCCATCTTCATGAAGTCGCCGAAGATCGGCGCCGAGACCTGGCCACCCGACATGTAAAGCTGCTTGGCGGCCGAGTTGATGATCTGGTCGATCGCCTGCATGGCGAAGTTCCACGTCATGAACTCGACGATCGGCCGCAGCCCGGCGAAAGCCGCGCCCACTGCGAGGCCGGCAAAGCCATGCTCGGTGATCGGTGTATCCACCACACGCTGAGGCCCGAATTCCTGCAGCAGGCCCTGCGAAATCTTGTAGGCGCCCTGGTACTCGGCCACTTCCTCGCCCATCAGGAAGATGTCCTTGTCGCGGCGCATCTCCTCGGCCATCGCCTCGTTGAGCGCCTGGCGCACGGTCATTTC
>CALMLK010000127.1 GCA_937868035.1 uncultured Alphaproteobacteria bacterium | reverse complement strand
AAATGCGGTGACACCGGCGGCCGTGCGCACACCGATCTTCGACCAGATGCCGCAATCCCATATTGATTTCATGCTTTCCAAGATTCCGAAGGGCCGTTTCGGAACCGTGGAGGAAAATGCCAGTCTCATCTGCTGGCTGGCCTCGGAAGAGTGTTCCTTCTCCACCGGTGCGGTGTTTGACATCTCGGGCGGTCGCGCAACTTACTGAGCGAAACTGCGGAACATCGCCGGTCCCTGCGCGTTCGGAAGGGAAAGGACAGATCATGGCCAATCCGGACAGCGAAAATCCCGACCTCGTCAAACAGCACGTTGAGAAAGGCCGCATGGGTGACCGGGAATTGCAGAGAAAGGCCGGGAAGCCGCCCGGCACTCCTGATCCCGACGACCGCACGCCACCTCGGCAGGGAGACCCCGAGCAGGTTGAAAACGTGCCGGGACGCGAGCAGCACAAGCCGAACCGCCGCCCGGACGACAAGGAGCCCCATCCCACCGGGCATAACGACCCGAAGTGATCAGACCGCGGTATAGCCGCCGTCGATGAGCAGGTCTTGGCCGTTCACCAGATCAGAGGCGGACGACGCCAGGAACAGGATCATGTCCGCAACTTCGATGGGCTTGCCAAAGCGTGCGGCAGGGATTTTCGCCTTCATCGGATCACCCTTCGTGGGGTCACCCCAAACTTGCTCGCCCATGGGCGTAAGAATGACTGTGGGGCAAACCGAGTTGATCTGGATGTTGTGCTTGGCCCACTCCACCGTCATCACCTTGGTCAGCATGTTCAGGCCACCCTTTGAGGCCGCGTAGGCGCCATGGGCTTCCAGACCAACCACGCCGGCCTGCGACGAAATATTGATGATCTTGCCGCGTTTCTGCTTGATCATGCCAGGCACAACCGTGCGGGCCAGAAGGAAGGGTGCCCGAAGATTGACTGCCATCGTCTGGTCCCAGTCCTGCACCTTGGCGTCGAGGAGCGGATCAATGAGCGCAATGCCGGCATTGTTGACCAGAATGTCGATGGTACCGAAGGCTGCCAGCGCTTGTCGCGCCGCCTCGACGGGCCCTTCCACGTCTGCCATGTCCGCGCCGATGGTAACGCAGCGCCGTCCTGCGGCTTCCACCGCACGTGCCACCTCTTTCAGCCCTGCGGCGTCACGCCCTACCGCTGCAATGTCAGCACCCGCATCAGCGAGCACCTTGCACGCTTCAAGGCCAATGCCCTTCGTGGCCCCTGTGACCAATGCCGTCCGTCCGGCAAGTCCAAAACGCTTCTCCCAATTGCTCATGTCGTTCTCCATTCGATGGAACCGTTTCAGCGTCTCCCGCTGTCCGGGTCAACTGCCTGTTGTGCAAGATGGGGCGCGGGGGAGGCGGATTGTAAGGCGCGTGGCGGACTGTTAGATCAGTGGGATGTCTCACGTTCCCGACCATGATCCGGAGACCGGCGAACTGCGCGAGAATGGGCGCGGCAATATCGTCGAATATTCGGTGTCCGATATTGCCAACGCCCTCAAGCGCAGCATCGAAGAGCGCTTTGGCCACGTGCGGGTGCGCGGCGAGATTTCGGGATTCAAAGGTCCGCATTCCTCCGGGCACTGCTACTTCAGCATCAAGGATGAAGGCGCGAAGCTGGATGCGGTGGTGTGGCGTGGAAGTTTTGCACGGCTGCGCGCCAACCTGCAGGAGGGTCTGGAGGTCATCGTCACCGGCAAATTGACGTCCTATCCCGGCAAGTCATCCTACCAGATCATCGTGGAGGCGGTGGAACCTGCGGGCGTGGGCGCGCTGATGGCCCTGCTCGAAGACCGCCGCAGGAAACTTGCCGCCGAAGGCCTGTTTGACGCAGCCCGCAAGCGCCCGCTTCCCTACCTGCCGGAGGTGATCGGCATTGTCACGTCGCCGACGGGGGCCGTGATCCGCGACATCCTTCACCGACTCAAGGACCGCTTTCCCCGCCGTGTGATTGTATGGCCCGTGCGGGTGCAGGGCGAAACGGCAGCGGCCGAAGTTGTTGCGGCGATTCACGGCTTCAATGCCATGGCGGAGCGTCCCGACGTGCTGATCGTGGCGCGCGGCGGTGGTTCGCTGGAAGATCTCTGGCCCTTCAATGATGAGTTGGTCGTTCGCGCCGCCGCAGCGAGCCACATTCCCCTCGTGTCGGCGATCGGCCACGAGACCGATACCACGCTGATTGACCACGCCGCCGATTGGCGCGCGCCAACGCCAACCGCCGCAGCGGAAAGAGTGGTTCCGGTGCGCGGCGAATTGCTGGGCGACTTGACGTCGCTGCAGGCGCGCCAGAGCCGCGCCATCCTCCGCGTCATGGCGGAGCGGAAGCTGCGCGTCGAATCCGCGGCCCGCGCCTTGCCCACGCCGGATGATGTCATGGCGATTGTGCGCCAGAGGCTGGACGGACTGGCTCAGCGGCTGCCGGGTGGCCTGCGCTCCAACCTGCAACGCCACGCCGTCCTTCTCGCCAACCAGCGCGGACGCCTCTCGCTTCGGGTGGTGCAGCAACGCCTTGCGGAACTTCGACGCCGGATCACGGAGGCGCGGAGCCGGCAGGAAAGGGGCGTGCGACACATATTCGCCCGCCAGCAGGACCGTTTCCTCGGCGAAACCAAGCTCCTGCAATCCCTCAGCTACCGGTCCGTACTCGCCCGCGGCTTTGCCGTTGTGCGTGGCGCCGACAGGAAGCCCCTGCATCAGGCGGCCGACGTGAAATCCGGAATGCGCCTGTCGATTGAATTTGCCGATGGGGAAGTGGACGCCACCTCGGGAAAGAAAGGGAACGACATCCGTCAGGGGAGCCTCTTTTAGGAACACCGTGAACGCGCTATGGCCCATCGCATGAACAGACTGGACTCGCTCCTGCCACCCCGCCGCGAGGCGAAATTGCGCTACCTCGACCATGATTTCGAGGTGTTGCAAGAGGGCGAATTTGTGCGCTGCGCCGTCTCGGGCGATCCCATTCGCCTCGACAACCTGCGCTACTGGTCGATCGAGAAGCAGGTCGCCTACAAGTCGGCGCTCGAAGCTTTCAAGGACTATCTGGCGAAGCTTACGTGAGCAGGTGGGTGACGGCAGTACTGATCCAGCGGTAGGCATCTTCCTGGAACACCACGCCGAGATTTGCGACGAGCAGGAATAACTGGATCACTTCGACTGTCTGGTTGCGCATGCGATGTTTGGCCGTCGCCTGGCGCAAGATGTAGAAGACCAGGAAGAGAGTGTTGACGGCAAGAAGCTGCAGGGCCAGCGGGGGATTGCCCTTGGCCAAGATTCTGTACAGGCCATCCCAATCGGCCGACCAGAAATAGTTCATGAAAGACACGGTTGTTCCCGATCCAAGCACTGCCGCCTCGCGTGAGGCTAACAGTAACCCCTTAAAGAGTGGTTTCCCGCCGGAAACGGCGGCCCGCGCCATCCAACCGGGGCCACTGGCAATATGTTTTGCACTGCGATATAAGCCCGGGCTTGGTTTGGAGTAACTCAGATGAAGACCGCATGGACCCCCGACAGCTGGCGCAAGTTTCCCGTCGTCCAGATGCCGGATTACGCCGACAAGGATAAGCTGAACACCGTGGAAGGCCGGCTCGCCGGTTTCCCGCCGCTCGTCTTTGCCGGTGAGGCCCGCAAGCTCCGGAAATCCCTCGCCCGTGTCGCCGAAGGCCGCGCCTTCCTGTTGCAGGGTGGCGACTGTGCCGAGAGCTTCGCCGAGCATTCGGCGGACAACATCCGCGACTTCTTCCGCGTCTTCCTGCAGATGGCCGTCGTTTTGACTTTTGCCGGCGGGCAGCCTGTGGTGAAGGTTGGCCGCATCGCTGGCCAGTTCGCCAAGCCGCGTTCCTCGCCCACCGAAACACTCGATGGCGTGGAATACCCGATCTATCGCGGCGACATCATCAATGCCCCGGAAGCGACACTGGACGGTCGTGAGCCCGATCC
>CALMLK010000126.1 GCA_937868035.1 uncultured Alphaproteobacteria bacterium | reverse complement strand
TCGGGCAAGCCGCTGTTTGCGTTGTCGACCCGGCAGCTGGCGCGCTTTCACCAGATGACGGGCGGCCGGGTGCCGCTGGTCGGCGTCGGTGGCATTGTGGATGCAGATACGGCGTGGACGAAAATCGTCGCCGGCGCCAGCCTGCTGCAGGTCTATTCGGCGCTGGTCTATCGTGGGCCCGGCCTCGTCGCCGACATCCTCGACGGCCTCGCGCGCCGCCTGCGCGAGCATCATCTCATGAACATTTCGGAAGCCGTGGGGCTGCAATCAGCCGGACTCGCGGCCTGATAAGTCCTTAAAAAACGTGGTTAAGTCTTTATTGACCGTTGCTGGGCCATGGTCGGACGTCAGTAAGATGTCCGGGAGTTATCCATGTTGCCTGCTGTGTCTTCGCAGCCCCAGCGTTCACTGCGGCGCTCCGCCGCCGTGGCCATCGCGCTCGCGGCGGCCGTACTGCTGGCAGGGTGCCAGAACAAGGCGAGCATCGCTGGCGGAGATTCGCTGACGACCGGCAGCACCAGCGCGCCTGACGACAAGCTTTCCTTCAAGAAGACGGAACAACTGGCCGCCGCCTGGAACAAGGACCAGGGCAATGCGGCGATCGGCATGGCCTATGCTGACAATCTGCAGAAATTCGGCCAGCAGCAGAACGCAGCCCAGGTGCTGCAGCAGGTCTCTGCCGCCAACGCCGCCAATGGCGACGTGCAGGCCAGGATCGGAAAATCATTCCTCTCCATGGGCGACTTCCCCAACGCCGCAACCACTTTGGAACGTGCCGTCATGGTCAATCCGCGTGACTGGCAGTCGCTCTCGGCACTGGGTTCGGCCTATGACCAGCTTTCGCGCCACGGCGAGGCGCGTGACCGGTACAAGCAGGCGCTGGCCCTCAAGCCAGATGCCGTTGCCGTGCGCAACAACTACGCCATGTCATTTGCCCTGCAGGGGCAACTGCCCGAGGCAGAAAAAATGCTCCGTGAACTGATGAACACCACGGGCGCCGATGCCCCGCGGGTGCGCCAGAACCTCGCGCTGGTGGTGGGGTTGCAGGGCCGCTTCGACGAAGCCCGCAAGATCGCCTCGGAAGACTTGCCGCCCGACGAGGTGGAGGCCAACCTCGCCTATCTCCAGCAGATGCTCTCGCAGCCCAACACCTGGAAGCAGTTGCAGGACCCGGGCCAGGGTTGAACCGTCTCATTGCCTAGGGCTTCTTCTCCACCCATTCCAGGAAGGACGTGAGCCACTTCGCCAGGCGCTGGCGCGTTTCGCCATCGATAAGATCGCCTGTCGCCTTGTCGAACTTCACCTCATTGTGGACGATCAGCACTTCGGGCCGCGGCATGGTGATCGCTTCCAGCGCCTGAAGGTTCTGCCGCAGGTGATATTGCGCCCGCGCCGTGCCCGCCATGGCACCCTCGCTTGAGCCCACGATGCCGGCCCGCTTCCAACGGAAGGGCTTGTTGCACGTCGAGAGCCAGTCCGTTGCGTTCTTGAGCACGCCCGGCACCGAGAACTGATATTCCGGCGTCGCAATGATCAACCCGTCGGCGGCACGGATGCGCTCGGCCAGCGCCAGCACGATCTCGGGCTTGCCGTGCGCGGCAATCAGGTCCTCATCGAAGAGGGGAATGCCGTGCAGCGTCACGATCTCCATGGTGGCATGGGCGGGCAGCAGGTCCCGCAGGGCCCGCAATGTGCCGGTGTTGGTGGAGGCCTTGCGCAACGCGCCGCTGATGCCGACCAGTTTCATGCCGCAGTTTCCTTCTTGATCGCTGCAAAAGACTCGAGGGCCCGGGCCCGCGCCCGCGCATGGTCCACCATGGGCGGGGGATAGCCCTTGGGTGGCGCCGGCATTTCCCACGGCTTGTGGACAAGTTCGGCGGGAACGTCGCGCAGCTCCGGTATCCAGCGCTTCACGTATGCGCCGTGGGGATCGAACTTCTCACCCTGCAGAAATGGATTGAAGACGCGGAAGTATGGCGCCGCATCCGCCCCGCACCCGGCGACCCATTGCCAGCTCGCCGCGTTGTTGCCGATGTCGGCATCAACGAGCGTATCCCAAAACCAGCGCTCGCCATCCTGCCACGGCTGCAGCAGGTGCTTGATAAGGAAAGATGCCGTGATCATGCGCGCCCTGTTGTGCATGACGCCCGTCGCCCACAACTCGCGCATCCCCGCATCGACGACCGGATAGCCCGTCTCGCCGCGCTGCCAGCGCCTGAGGGCGGCAGCATTGCCCTGCCACGGAAAATCCGCGAACTCCGGCCGGAACGGTTGCGTCGGAAAGCTGGGGACATGATGCACCAGATGATAGGCGAATTCCCGCCACAGCACTTCCTTGAGGAACTTGCCGCCGTCGTGGTCGAGCACGCCGCCTGCGGCTGCCATGGCCTGCTCCGTTGCCTGCCAGACCTGATGGGGTGAAATCTCGCCCCAATGCAGATGGGGTGAGAGCCGAGACGTATGCTGTTGGTCCAAACGGTCGCGACCCTCCGCGTAACCCTTCAGGCCCTCGTCGAGAAAGGTGCCAAGCGCTGCCCGCGCACCGTCTTCACCGGGTTGCCACGTCGATTCAAATCCGCGTGCCCAATTGGGCCGCGTGGGCAGAAGCGAGAGACTGGCGAGCGGCGGACGCTCCAGCCCATGCGCGGCCCAGGTGGCGCGCGCACGGCCCTTTGTGGTGCGGGGTGCGCCCCTGGTCTGGCAGGCCCGCGAAAAGGGTGTGTAGACCTTGAAGAACTCACCCGCGCCTGTGCGGATGCTCTCCGGCTCGTGCAGCAGGTATCCGCCGTAGCGGTGACAGTCCACGCCCGCGGCCTCGCAAATCGCCTTCACGCGATGTTCAAGTCCCGCCGCCCAAGGCGCATAGTCCCGCGTGAAGTAGACAGCCCCAGCACCGCTCTCGCGCAGCACATCGGCGAGCACCACATCGCTTCGTCCCCGCCGCAGCACCAGCGGCACATCCTTGCCCAGGGCATCGAGCGACCGGTGCAGCCACCAGCGCGAAGCACCGCCCCAGGCCCAATCACCCGGCGTTTCGTCATCGAGGATGAACAACGGGATCACCGCGCCCGCGAGCGCCGCAGCGGACAAGGCGGGATGATCGGACATCCGCAAGTCCTGCCGGAACCACATGATGACAGGTGCGCTCACGAAATCCTCTTTTGCTTCAGATACGTATACGCATCATGCCGGAATCGGATCAATCACTCGTCCTCATCCTCGGCGACCAGCTGAGCCTGACACTGCCAAGCCTGCGTCGCGCCGACAAGGCGCGCGACGTGATCCTCATGGTGGAGGTGATGGCCGAGGCCACCTATGCGCGCCATCACAAGAAAAAACTGGTGTTCTGCTTCTCCGCCATGCGCCATTTCGCCGAACGGTTGCGGCAAGAAAAGTGGCGCGTTGACTACGTGACGCTGACCGACCCCGAAAACACCCAGAGTCTGAATGGCGAAGTGGCGCGTGCCTGCGCCCGCCACGGCATCTCGCATGTGATGATGACAGAACCCGGCGAGTGGCGCCTGAAGCAGGAGCTTGCACCCGTGGAGATGCTGGAGGACACACGTTTCCTCTGCTCCCACGCCGCCTTCCGGCAATGGACGCAAGGGCGGCGGGAGTGGCGCATGGAGTTCTTCTACCGCGACATGCGCCGGCAGACGGGCCTGCTGATGGAGGGCGACGCACCGGAAGGCGGGCAGTGGAACTTCGATGCGGAAAACCGCAAGCCTGCGAAAAGCGGCACGCGCTTTGCTCCGCAGCCACGCTTTGAGCCGGACGCCATCACGCAAGACTGCCTGCGCATGGTGATGGCGGTGGCGAGTGACAATTTCGGTGCCATTGATCCCTTCTGGTTTGCCGTGACGGCAGAACAGGCGGAGGCGGCGCGCGACCATTTCCTCGCGCAGGCCCTGCCGCGTTTTGGCGAAACCCAGGACGCGATGCTCGCGGACGAGCCCTTCCTCAATCACGCCGTGCTCTCGGTCTATATCAATGCCGGATTGCTGGACCCCCTGGATGTGTGCCGCCGCGCCGAAGCCGAATACCGCGCAGGCCGTGCGCCGCTGGCCGCAGTGGAAGGCTTCATCCGCCAGATCATCGGCTGGCGCGAATATGTGCGCGGCGTCTACTGGATGACGGCCCCGGACTATGTGAACCGCAACGCGCTGGGCGCCACGCGGCCCATTCCGGATTTCTACTGGTCGGGCGAAACCGACATGAACTGTCTGGCCCATGTGGTGCGTGAAACGCGGGGCAACGCTTACGCCCATCACATCCAGCGCCTCATGGTCACGGGGAATTTCGCGCTGTTGGCTGGCATTGACCCCGTGCAGGTGCACGAATGGTATCTCGCCGTTTATGCCGATGCCTATGAGTGGGTGGAGTTGCCCAACACGTTCGGCATGGCGCTCCATGCCGACGGCGGACTGCTGGCCTC
>CALMLK010000125.1 GCA_937868035.1 uncultured Alphaproteobacteria bacterium | reverse complement strand
ATGTCGGCAAGGCTGGAGATGAGGGACAGTTCTGCGGACTGCGGAGCGGAAGATGCGCTGGTTTTGCTCGGCTTCTTGGGGGGCATGGTAAGCTCTTTGTTCAGGTTTGCGCAGGGGGGCGTCTGGGCCCCGGTCATGGTTCCACAATTGGACGAAACGGCCGCCTTTGTAAACGGTGTCGGTCAGGTCACGGTGGAAAAGCGGATGGCCCGTATCAGCAGTATTTGCATCCGCCGTTGGCGCGCACGTCGGCAATCGCCTTTACCAATTCTTCTGATTGCACGAAGCCAGGGAATACCTTGTCATCCACAATGAAGGCCGGCGTGCCGTTGATGGCCATCGCCTGCGCCAGCGCCTGGTTTGCGGCAATGGTTTCCACCACGGACTTGTCCTGCATGTCCGTCTCCAGCCTGGCCATGTCCAAGCCCACGTCCTGAGCCAGTTGGCGCGTCACCTCTTCATTGACGGGGCCTTCATGCTTGAACAGCGCCTGGTGCAGGTCCCAGTACTTGCCCTGCTTGCTCGCGGCAATGGCGGCGCGCGCGGCAAATTCCGATCCCGGTCCGAAGATGGGGAATTCCTTGAACACCACCTTCACGTTCTTGTCGTTCTCGACGATGCCGGCCACTTCGCCCACGGCCTTTTTGCACCAGCCGCAATTGTAATCCATGAACTCGATCACGGTCACGTCGCCCTTCGGATTGCCTGCGACGGGATCGGCGGCAGACTTGAAGATCGCCTCGGCATTGTCCTTGAGCGTGGCGCCGCGTGCCTGCTCCTCGGCGATGCGCTCCTTGGCCTGCAGGTTCTCGCTCATCTCCCGCAGGATTTCCGGATTCTGCAACAGGTAGTCGCGCACCAGCTGCTCGATCTCCTTCTTCTGCTGGTCGTCCAGCGAAGCGGGGCGCGCGGGCGCGGAGAACAGCAGGGCAGCGGCAGAAACAGCGGCGAGAAGCGGAATGAGTTTGCGCATGGATATCCTCGTTGATGGTCCGGTTTTGGCCGATTTGGCCGCGATCTTCAAACGACTTTTCCGTGAAGCCATCAGCCCTTGGCAGACGAGGCGAAGGTGACGAGATCGTTGGCCCGCAGCCATTCCGGCGTGCCGCGCTTGAAGCGGTCCTGTGCCAGTTTGGCCTTTTTCAGTGCAAGGTCGCGGTCGCCCGAGGCCCAGGCGAACTCGGCCGCTGCAAGATCGGCCCGCGCAGCATCGCCCTTCATGCCATAGGCCCGCGCCATGTCCTTGTAGATCACGGGCATGTCGGCTTCCGTTTTCTTGGCAAGGCGGAGAAGGGATAGCGCCTCGTCGGCCTGCGACGGGTCTTCCGTGGCGAGCAGGATTGCGGCATGGAGGTGCGTGAGCAATCCGTTGTTGGGGAGCAGTTGCCGCGCCTTGCGGATCGCCGGAATGCCTTTCGCCGCCTGCCCGTTCTCCATGTAGGCCTGCGCCTTCAATTCCCAGAAATAGGGGCTTTCCGGCAGGTCCCGCGTGAGGCTGTCGATGATCGGCATGGCGTTCTTGATGTCGCCGCGCCGGAACATGGCAATGGAACGGGCATAGCGCGCGGGCAAAGAATTGTCCGAAGAGGGATAGCGCTGGAACACCTTTTGCGGCGGCTCCATGAAACCTGCAAGCTTCGCCTTGGCGAGGCTGAGCCGCAGCACGAGGCCCGGATCATCAGCTTTTTCATAGTAGGGCGATTTCTTCGCTTCCTGCTGCAGTGTCTGGATGCGGTCGAAGGGCATCGGGTGCGATTGCAGATAAGGATCGGCGCGGTCGAGCGACGCGAGGCTGTTGTTGGCCAGTTGCTCGAACAGCGAGAGCATGCCCGCCGGGCTTTCCTTCGTGGCCGCGAGATATTTGAGGGCGGCCTGGTCGGCGGCGGCCTCCATGGAGCGCTGGTAGGCGAGGAGGTTGCGCTGGGCGATGCCCTGCGAACCCGCCATGATGCCGCTGCCCGCCTTCGATGCGCCTTGCACGCCAGCTGCCGCACCACCCACCATGGCGGCGGCGCCGATTAGCATGCCGATGATGCGTTCCGTGCTGGCCTGGGCCAATTCGTTGTTGAGGCGCGCCAGATGGCCGCCAGCGATGTGGCCGGACTCATGCGCCAGCACGCCGATCACTTCGCCCGGCGTGTGCGCCTTGGTAAGAAGGCCGGTGTGGATGAAGATGCGCTGTCCGCCCGCCACGAAAGCGTTGATGTTGTCGTCGGCGATCACATAGACCTTGACCGCGCCTGCGTTGATGCCCGCCGCCTTGAAGATGGGGCGAGACATGTTGCGCAGCAGGCCCTCGATCTCGGCGTCGCGGATTATGGACGGGCCGGCATTGGGTTTCTTGCCCGCGGCCCATGCCGTGGGGGAGGTGAGGACAAGGCTGGCGGCGGCCAGAAAGGCTGCGGCGCGCTGGATCAATCGCATCAGGAAACTCCGGTGTGCGGCATTTCGCTGGCAAATGGGGCGGGTTTGAGGCCCGCCCCTGCGTTGGATGTGTGTCGTCTGCCGGTGAGGGGCCAACCCGTTATTCGGGGGTCCGCTTGCTCCACCAGCCGCTCTTGCGCGGCGCCGCCTCGGTGTTCACCGTCGACTGCGGCGGCTGCCACTTGCGCGGCTCCGGTTCAGGAATGAACTCGGGGATTTCGATCTTGGGAGCAGGCGGCGGAGCCACCAGTTCCGGACCAGACGATTCGCGGCGCGGACGCTCATCGCGGCGGCCACGGGACTCGTTGCGGTCGCGACGCTCACGCCGTTCGCCCCGGTCTCCACGCTCACCACGCTCACTCCTGCCACCGCGGTCTCCCCGGTCGCTGCGTTCACGGGCGGGCTCGTCTTCACCACGGGCTTCTTGCGCCACAGGCTCATCGCCTTCGCTGCGTTCGCCCTCGCCCTCGCTGGGCTCGGTGCTGGCGCGGGGACTGTCGCTGCGGTCACGATCACGGCCACGGCCAAAGCGGCCCCGGCGTCCACGGCGGCCGCCACGTTCGCTCCGGTCTCCATTGCCGGTACGCTCGCCACGTTCTTGCCCACCGGAAGCGGGTGCGCCTTCTTCAGCGTCCTCGTCCAAAGACGGAGCGGCAGCGTCGTCGTTTGCCTCTGCGGAAGAGGAGGCCTGAGTGGTCTCGCGATCATCCTCGGCGTCGTCGTCCTCCGCGGACTCGGACTGTTCGCCCGGCTCGTCGGAAGCTTTCGTCTCACCGTTGCGATCGCCGGAGAATTCCTGGTCGCCACGGCGGCCACCACGGCGGCCACGGCGGCGGCGGCGGCGTCCACCTTCACGCGGACGGTCCTCGCGGCCTTCTTCGCCGGAACCCGCCGATTCACCGGCCTCGTCCGACGCTTCCAGCTCCTCGGCCTCGTCAGCGGCTTCCACCGCTTCCGTCACCGGTTCTTCTTCGTAGGCCGAATCCATGCGCACCGGTGCAGCCGCCGGCAGGCGGCGCGGAGCGATGTCGCGGTCATGGGCCTTTTCGATGAGGGCTTGCGCCCCCTTCAACTCTTCGCCGCCCGGGATCACGAAGACCGTGATGCCGTGGGCCTGCTCGAGTGCCAGCACGCTGTCGCGCTTTTCGTTGAGCAGGTAGAAAGCCACATCGCGCGAGCAGCGCACCGTGAGATTTTCCGGACGCTTCAGCAGGTAGTCCTCGATCGTACGCAGCACACCGAGGCCACAGCTGGAGACGGAACGCACGATGCCCTTGCCTTCGCAATGCGGGCAGGGGCGGAAGGTGCCTTCCATGATGCCGGGGCGCAGGCGCTGGCGCGACATTTCGAGAAGGCCGAAATGGCTGATCCGGCCCACCTGGATGCGGGCGCGGTCGTTCTTCAGGGCTTCCTTGAGTCGGCGCTCCACCGCACGGTTGTTGCGGTTCTCCTCCATGTCGATGAAGTCGATGACGATCAGGCCGGCCAAGTCGCGCAGGCGCAGCTGACGGGCAATTTCGTCGGAGGCTTCGAGGTTTGTCTTGAGCGCCGTATCTTCGATCGAGTGCTCGCGCGTCGCCTTGCCCGAGTTGATGTCGATCGCAACCAGCGCTTCCGCCTGGTTGATGACGAGATAGCCGCCTGACGGCAGCGTCACGGTCGGTGACAGCAGGCCATCCAGATGCGTCTCGACGCCATAGCGCGAGAACAGCGGCCGCGTATCACGGTACTGCTTCACGTTCTTGGCGTGGGACGGCATGAGCATCTTCATGAAGTCCTTGGCCTCGCGGTAGGCATCGTCGCCTTCCACCACCACTTCATCCACGTCCTTCGTGTAGAGGTCGCGGATGGAGCGCTTGATCAGGCTGCCTTCCTCGTAAACGAGGCTCGGTGCCTGCGACTGCAGCGTCAGGTCTCGCACGCTTTCCCACAGGCGGATGAGGTAGTCGAAGTCGCGCTTGATTTCGGGCCGCGTGCGCTGGGCACCGGCGGTACGCACGATGAGGCCCATGCCCTGCGGCACTTCCACATCGCGGGCCACTTCCTTCAGGCGGCGGCGGTCGCCGGCATCGGTGATCTTGCGGAAGATGCCACCACCGCGCGCGGTGTTGGGCATGAGCACGCAATAGCGTCCGGCCAGGGACAGGTAGGTCGTGAGGGCGGCACCCTTGTTGCCACGCTCTTCCTTCACCACCTGCACCAGCAGGATCTGACGGCGCTTGATGACTTCCTGGATCTTGTACTGGCGGCGGCGCGGCTGGCGGCGGGCGCGGCGCTGCGGAACTTCTTCCAGCGCGTCTTCAGCACCAATCGATTCCACCTTCTGGCTTTCGGCGTCTTCCTCGATGGTGACGAGATCGCCATTGGCCGACTGCTTTTCCGGAGCCGTTTCGCTCACGTCGCCTTCAGCCGCAGCCTCTGATGTTTCGACAATGTCCGAAGAGATGCTGTCGTTTGCTTCCGCGGCGAGAGGAAGCGAAGACGGCAATTCAGCTTCGTCCAACAGTTCGGCAGCTCCGGGATTTTCGTCGTTGGCGCGGGCATGATCGTCGGCACCGTGGTCTTCCTCGGCATCGCCCTCGAAGTCGGCACCGGCGTTCATCGCCGTGTCGTCCTCGGCACCGGCTTCCTCGCCGTTGCCATTGTGGTGGCCGTTGTCGAGATCATCGTCCGATTCCTCGGCATCATCCTCTTCCTGTTCTTTCAACAGGGCGAGGCGGTCGGCGACCGGAATCTGGTAATAGTCGGGATGGATTTCCGCGAAGGCAAGGAAGCCATGGCGGTTGCCGCCATACTCCACGAATGCCGCCTGCAGCGACGGTTCGACCCGTGTTACCTTGGCGAGATAGATGTTGCCCTTGAGAGGCTTGCGGGAGGCACTTTCGAAGTCGAATTCTTCAATGCGGTTTCCTCGCGCCACCACAACCCGGGTTTCCTCGGGATGGCTGGCGTCGATGAGCATTTTGCTGCCCATGATCTGTGTTCCTTGCTGCGGCAAGGCTGCGGCCTGTATCCAGGACTCTGTCCGGACGAGAGAAGGAGTGGGCCACCGCGAACTTGCTGGCGCATAGGGGACTGTTCAACTGCACGGCTGCCGATGCCCTCGGGCCTGTCATTTCGGCTGTTGTGTGCGGGTGGTTGAACATGACCCTCGTTGACTGTTACCCCCAGCTCTGCCTGCGGGCGGTTTGAACTCTTTTCGGCCCACCGGATGGTTCCGTCCATCCCCGTGGTGTGAGGGCCTAACACGGGCCCTGCCAAACGCATTGGGCTGGCTGCTTGCCAAAGCGGACCGGACGCCCACCCGTTGCGAAACTGTTGCCCGTACAACCTTTGCGTTCATGAGAAGCGAGTCCGGCTGACAGGACTTGACCTTTCTAGGGATCAACACCGGCAAGTGCAAGCAGCCTTTGCACCCCAAAGGCAACGCGGGGTTAACCAAGCCGCCCTAACCTCTGCGTTCCGGTCGGGTTGAGTAGGGGTTTCTAACGTGGTTTCAACGGGTTACATGAGCAGGCTTGGGCAACCGCTGCGCGCTTCGGCCCTGCGTCTCGCTACTCTCATGGCCGGAATGGTGTTTTTCCTCTCGCTTGCAGGCCAGTGCGCCAGGGCCGGCGACACCGTTGCTTCCCGCTTCGACCTCACCGGCGACGAGGCCACAACCCAATTCTCCGCCGTACTGAGTGATGACATCGGCTACACGGCCTCCGTTCTTCCGGACCCGTACCGGGTGCTGATCGACATGGCCAACGTCACCTTTGACCTCCCACCCGGAGCTGGCCGCAAGCCGAAGGGTCTGGTGAAGGCGATCCGCTACGGCGTGGTCGAGGAGGGGAAATCGCGGATCGTCATCGATACCACAGGCCCCGTGCTCATCACCCGGTCCGTGCTTGTTCCCAAGGCGGGCAAGAAGCCTGCGCGCATCACGATCGAACTCACGTCGATTTCGAAAGACGTTTTTGACGCAGCTTTCGCCATCGACCGCAGCCCACCGGAAAGCGAGACCGCAGCCAACGCGCCCGCCGTCGAAACCGAACAGGCCGCGACTGCCGGCGGAGAAGTGGCAGCGCCCGAGCAGGGCGACATCGTGGGCTCCGTCACGCCTGCCGAAGAATTTGTCGCCGACACCCCCGTCATCAAGCCCACGCTGAAACCCGAGAAACCTGAGGCAGCACAAGCCGTCTCGTCCGAGCGCGCCGACGGCAAGAAGGTGATCGTCATTGATCCTGGTCATGGCGGTATCGATCCCGGCGCACTCTCGCCCGGCAAGACCCTGGAGAAGGACGTTGTCCTCTCCTTCGCAAAGGATCTCCGCGACTTGCTTGAACGCGATGGCCGTCACCACGTCGAACTGACCCGCGAAGACGACCGCTTCATCTCCTTGAAGGACCGCGTGGCCTTCGCCCGCAAGCATGGTGCCGACCTCTTCATCGCCATTCACGCCGATACGCTGCGCGGCCAGACGGTGACGGGCACCACGCTTTACACACTGTCCGAAAAAGCCTCCGACGCGGAATCGGAAGAACTCGCCCAGCGCGAAAACCGCGCCGATGCCATTTCCGGTGTGAACCTCTCCGGACAGAGCGAGGAAGTGGCAGGGATCCTCATCGATCTCGCCCAGCGTGACTCGCGCAACAAGGCGTCGCTGTTCTCGCGTCAGGCCCTGGCGCAACTCAAGACCGTGACGAAGATGACGGGCAAACCCATCCGCTCGGCTGGCTTCACCGTGCTCAAGTCGCCGGAAATTCCCTCGTTGCTCATCGAACTCGGCTTCCTCTCCAATCCCAAGGATGAAGAGCGCCTCAGGTCGGCCGCCTGGCGCAAGACCATGGCCAAGGCGCTGGCAACTGCCATCGACACCCACTTCGCACCTGCCGTCGCTCAGAATCCCTGACAGCCATATGTGATCTCAGGCGCCACCCCACCGCCATAATCCACGCCTAGGCCCATGCTTTATTTGGGGCTTTGGCGAGGGCCGAATTATGCTATTTGCAGCGGCAGAATTGACGCGGGTGGCGAACTGAATGTTGAAATTTCTGGGCTGGCTCTTTGCTGCGGGCTTCATGATCGTGATCGGCGTCGCCGCGGCCGCCCTCTATATCATCATTGATGTCTCGAAGGACCTGCCGGACTACAAGCAGCTGGCCGCTTATGAGCCGCCGGTGATGACGCGCATGCATGCCGCCGACGGTTCTCTGCTCGCCGAATATGCCGAACAGCGACGCCTCTTCGTCCCCATCGAGAACGTGCCGAAGAAGTTGATCCAGGCCTATCTCGCCGCCGAGGACAAGACGTTCTACACGCACTCCGGCCTCGACTATCGCGGCATCTTTGCCGCCGCCGTGCGCTATGTGCAGGTGAAGGTGACGGGCCGTGGCCAGATCGTCGGCGCCTCCACCATTACCCAGCAGGTGGCCAAGAACTTCCTTCTCTCCAG
>CALMLK010000124.1 GCA_937868035.1 uncultured Alphaproteobacteria bacterium | reverse complement strand
GATGCTGGTCGGGCCATCCTTCAACTTGGAAGCGTCATAGCCGAACACGGTCGCGAACACGATCGTGGGGACCGAGCATTCCGACACTTCGCCGCCGATCATCTTGGCCTTGTCGACGCCGACCTTCGCCCAGTCGATCACTTCCAGTGCACCTTCGGCGCAGCCCTGAAGGGCCGTGGCGGAGTCCACGTCGATCACGTCCCAGGTGATCGCGCCCGATTCCACCATGGCCTTGATCTTCGCCACTTCGCCGTTGTACTCGGCCTCGGTGATCTTGTTGCCGGCGGCGATGTAGGGCTTGTAATAGGCTTCGCGCTGCGAATCCTGATACGCACCACCCCACGATGTGATGGTGAGCTCGTCAGCCCGGGCAACACCGGCAAGCGCCGAACCGGCGAGAAGGCCGGCACCCAGGACTGTGAAAAGTTTGTTCATGTCATTCCTCCAAAAAATTGAGGCCGGCTGAGCCGGCGATGAGCAAATTTCATGGGGAATGGGTGCGTCCTGATCCTGCGAAAAGCCTCAGTCGGCACACGCCGCTTCCGCCTTCCGGATGGATATGGCCACCTCCCCGATGACCATTCAGACCCTCTTTTCAAAGAGCCTGGGCAACCCTGTGCCCGGCGCTTCCTGTTCTTGTGTTCAGGTCTGTCGATGCTGGATGATAGCAATTGTTTGGCAAGCGTCACGGGCTTTTTTGTCGCGACAGCGACAAAATGGATTCATGCCCCGTTATCCGGCGTGCGTCACCAGAATGGGATCTCCGCTGGTGCCAGACGGCCACCGATGCGGATAGGCGCAACTTTGAGGGCAAGCCCCGTCGCGTCGTCCGTTTCCACTGCCAGGCCGCACACGGTGGCCTCGCCCTCGGCGGGTTTCATGCGCTCCACCGGAAGCTTGCGCAGGAAACGCTGCAACGGCTCCGCCTTGTCCATGCCGATGACGGAATCATAATCCCCGCACATGCCGGCATCGGTCTGGTAGGCCGTGCCCCCGGCGAGAATGTGATGATCGGCGGTGGGCGTGTGGGTGTGGGTGCCAACCACCACACTCACGCGGCCATCGCAGAAATGGCCCATGGCCATCTTTTCCGAGGACGCCTCGCCATGGAAGTCGAGCAGGATGGCATCGCAGTCACGGCCCAAACGGCACTGCTCGATTTCGCGCTCCACTGCTGGGAACGGGTCATCCAGCACCGGCTCCACCATGACGCGGCCCATGGCATTGACCACCAGCACGCGCCGCCCGGACGCCGTCTCCACCATGGCTGAGCCGCGCCCCGGACAATCCTTCGGCCAGTTGGCGGGGCGGATGAGGCGGTCCTCACGGGCGATCGTCGTCAGAAGTTCGCGTTGGTCGAAGGCGTGGTTGCCGAGCGTCACCACGTCCGCACCCGCATCCCGGAGGAAGAAATAGTGTTCGCTGCTCAGCCCGAAGCCGTGAGTCGTGTTCTCGCCGTTCACAACAACGCAATCCGGGGCAAATCGCGCCCGCAAATCCGGCAGGACACGCCCAACTGCCTCGCGCCCGGACCGGCCCAACACATCACCAAGAAAGATCAACCGCACGAAATCAGCTCTTTTTCCGTCATCACATAATTCAAAAGCTGGTCATGATGGTCGTGGAGCACGCTGTCAACTTCCTGCACGGAATAGGCAACGCCGATGGCGGTGACGGGCTTGCTGTTCCGCAGCTTCTCCAGGGTGCGGTCATAAAAGCCGCCGCCATAGCCCAGCCGGTAGCCTTTGCGGTCAAATGCCAGCAGTGGCACCAGCAGGACATCGGGATCGACCAGCGGAGCATCTTCCGGCGGGCGGGGAATATCCCACTTGCCGGGAATGGTGGGTTCGCCCGGCATCCACCGGCGGAATTCAAGCGGTTGCCCCAGTTTCAGCACGATGGGCAACGCCGTGGTCCAGCCTTCGCCCGCCAGCTTCCCCAGGAGCGGCCGGGTATCGATCTCGCTCAGATAGGGGAAGAAGGCCGAGACAATGGAACGTCCAGCTTCAGGTTTCACGGGAAAAGGGTGGCTGACGAGAAACTGTGCCGCAGCATCTTTCAGCCGTTCATGGGAGGCGTCGCGCCGGGCCATGGCTTCGGCGCGTGCAGCTTTCTTCAGGGGTGCCAAGGGATCCATGCCGGCATCCTAGCAAGGGCCAGCACGGGGTCGCATCCGGAATCGACACCTCATCGCCAGCCCGCGATCACCGGGGCGCGACCTTTCCCACGTACACGGGGAAGTGATGACTTGTGCCTTGCGGTCTTTTTACCACCGCCACAGCATCAGGCATGACCGCATCGGCACCGTCTCGATTCTCCTCACCAAGCCCCCGTCTTTCCAGCCTCGCAACCGCCGTCCCGCCCCATGTGCTTGAAACCGCCCATGTGGTGAAGCAGGCGGGTCGCATTTTTGCGCGCTTCGGCGATGACTTCGAACGGATGCTACCCGTCTTCACCAATACCGGGATCGACCGACGCTATTCCGCTTGCCCATCGGAGTGGTTCGATCACGCCTGGGGCTGGCCGGAACGGACACAACGCTTCACGGTAGCTGCCGAAACCCTGTTCAGGGAGGCAAGCATGCGGGCCTTGGACGAAGCGGGCGTTGCTCCGTCTGGTGTGGACGCAATCGTCACGGTCTCCTCCACCGGCATTGCCACGCCGTCAATCGAGGCACGGGTCATGAGCAGCATGGGATTCCGGGATGATGTGCTGCGCCTCCCCGTGTTTGGCCTTGGCTGCGCCGGCGGCGTGACGGGCCTCGCCGTTGCCGCCCGCCTCGCCCGCGCCATGCCGGGCAAGACCATTCTCCTCTGCGTGATCGAGTTGTGCACCCTCGCCTTCCGGCGTGATGAGATGACCAAGTCGAACATCGTCGCCACCGCCCTCTTCGGCGATGGTGCTGCGGCCGCCGTGATCCGCACCTCTGGCTCCGGTCCCACAATCGAATGCAGTGGCGAACACACTTGGCCCGGAACAGTCGATGTCATGGGATGGCGCGTGGATGATGAAGGCTTCGGCGCCATTTTCTCGCGCTCGATTCCCGACCTTGTGCTCAACGATCTGCGCAAAGCGGCCGATGCCTTTCTGCAGCGCAATGCCCTCACAACAGCCGATGTCGATCACTATTCATTCCACCCTGGCGGCACGAAGGTGATCCAGGCGCTCGAAACGGCCTTTGAACTGGGGCAAGGACGGCTCGCGGATGAACGCGCCGTCCTCGCAGGTTTCGGCAACATGTCCGCGCCCACGGTGTTGTTCGTCTTGCAAAGCGCCATGTCACAACCATGGACAGGCCGCCGCTTCGTCGGCTCTCTCGGTCCCGGTTTCACCGCCAGCTTTGTCACGATGACACAATGAACATGCTCGCCGTTGCCATCCTTGTCCTCGTGACCGCCCAGAGGGCAAGCGAAGTCTGGCTTGCCCGGCGCAACACGAAGCGCCTGCTCGCAGCGGGTGGCGCGGAGCACGGGGCCGGCCACTATCCCGTCATGGTGGCGCTTCACGCCACATGGCTGTTGAGCCTGTGGTGGCTTGCGCCTGCGCGTGAGGTATCGCTGCCGCTACTCGCCCTTTATGCGGCTTGCCAGGTGTTCAGGCTCTGGATTCTGGTGACGCTTGGGGCCCGCTGGACCACGCGCATCATCACGGTGCCCGGTGAGCGGCTGGTGGCCCGGGGACCGTTCCGCTTCATCCGGCATCCGAATTATGCACTCGTTGCAATTGAAGTGCCGCTCTTGCCGCTGGTCTTCAACCTCGTGGCAGTGGCGGTCATCTTTGCAGTCTTGAATTTCGCCATGCTCGCCTGGCGCATTGCCGTAGAAAACCGGGCGCTGGGTTATGTTCGAAGCTGAGGGAGAAGTGACGAGACCACCATGGGCCGTGGGAACGTACGATCCCGGGTCCCTACTTGCGTAGGTGGGCGCCGTTTACGCCAGGCCACGGCCCGGCACAGGGACAGCTCCCAATGGTATCGTTTATAGGCCCCAGGGAATAAAGGTTCCTGCACGCACCGGGCAGTCTCGCCATCCGCCATGTAAGACTGCCGGTGCCGGAAGTCCAGTTCTACTGATGCAGGTTGATGTCCTTCTGCTTCACCACATAGGTGGCGGTGAAGCGGATTTCATCACCGGGCCGCAACGTGTCCCACACGCCGTTGGTGGCGGCGTCGCTGGAGTCGCTGAGCGGCGCGGCATCCACCAGCATGATCTCATTGCCCGGCACGGGGGCCGTGCCATAGCCATTGTGCACGTCGGAGACGCTGACGCCCGTCACCGTCTGGTTGCCGGCGTTGCGGACACGATAGGTGTAGGTGATCGTGCCGCCCACGCCGACGTTGGCAAGCGGTGAACCAATCTTGTCGATCACGAGCTGCGGATTGAGCGTCATCGTGACGGCGACCGAACCCTGCGCACTGACAGGATTGCTGTTGTATGTGGAGGCAGCTGTCGCAGTATTGTCGATGTCACTGTCCCCGCCTCCATTCGTGTCGAAATCCGCCTGGGTGGCAGTATAGCTCACGGTGCAGGTGGCGTTTGCTCCGACGGCCAGGCTGGCGATCACGTTCGTACCGCTCGGCACGCAGGTCACGGCACCCAAGGGGTCGGTGAGCGTAACGGAGGTGAGCGGCACGTTGCCAGGGTTGCTCACCACCATCGTGAAGGAAATGGTTTGCCCAGCAGCCGTCACATTGGTGGGACTGGCTGTCTTGCTGACGGCAAGTTGTGGCGCTGCGGCAGCATTGGTGAACACGCACGTGATATCCGCACCATTGACCACGTTCGCACCCGGAATGGTGACACTTGGCGTGGCTGAGGTGGCGACGGGCGTGGGATTGCCGGTGACGCTCGCATTGCTATCAGTGCAACTCACGCCAGCGCTGATCCAGGCGAGCGAAAATGTTTCGCCAAGCGTGACATTGCTGCCGGTCGTCGAGACAAGATTGGCGGCGGGCGGAGCGGGCGCCGCGCTGTTGACCGCAAGCGTGCTGATGGGGCCGGGCGTCGTTGCAAGATTGCTGGACGAGAACGTGAACGGCCCGCCGAAGTTTCCGGTGGTGATCTTCTGCACGCGCACCACGGGTGTCTTGTTGTTGGTGAAGGTGCAGACGATATTGGCCGTTGCTGCCGTTGCCGCTGCATTGAGCGTGAGGACGTTGCCTGAAAGCGATGCGGTGCCACCCACCGCCATGCCCGTGCATGTGGCGGAAGCAAGTGTCCATCCTGCGGGAACTGTTTCCGTGACGGTCGTTGCGGTCGCCGCTGTGGTCAACGTCATCACCGCACTGGGCGCAGGATTGGCTGATGTGGTGTTGAGGGTGACCGTGCCGAACCCGTTGCTGCCGCTGAAATCGAACGAGCCCGTGTTTCCCACCGACAGCTTGCGTACCTGCAGCGTGGGCCGCTTTCCGTTGATGATTGCGCAAGTGATCAGGGCCCCGGCGCGCACGTTGGCGGCCGCCAGTGTGACGGTGTAGCCGCTCACCGTCGCGGTGAAGCTGGCCGGGTTCCCCGAGACGGCACTGTTGGCATCCGTACAGGTGGCAGGTGTTGTCGTGATGAGCCAGCCCGCCGCACCCGTTTCCGCTATCGTGGTGTTCGTTGCCGTCGCGTAGAGCCGCGTGTAGGCCCCCGTCACCGCCGTGCCGGCAGTGGCCGTTGTGACCGAGGTGGACAACGTCTGCGATGACCAGGGCGAGGTGGCCAGATTGAGGACGTTGCCGACGTCGAAATTGAACGTGCCGACGCCACCGTTGGAGGTCTTCTGCAGCCGCAGTTGTGGGGACCGCGTGAACGTCACCGTTTCGATATAGATGAACTGCTGCGTCGGGTTGGTGACCGTGCTGTTGGCGCCGGAGATGTGACGAATGGTCAGTGTACGGATCGGTCCGGCAAAGCTGACGGTGACGTTGCCCGCATTGTCCGTGACGTTCTGGTTGGTAGACAGTGCCCGCCCGGTGGCGGCATTCCAGGTGACGATGGCCGCATTCTGCGGTGTGCCCGATGTGGGCAGGATGGTGCTCCCCGCGATGTTCGTGGCGCGAAACTCCACGATGTCGTTGAAGGCAGCGCCCGAGATGTTGAAGGTTGGCCCGCCATCAATGTCACCCACGATAACGCTGGCATTGTAGACGGGCTCATTGAAATTGATGGTCGTGGTCTGGACGGCGCTTTCGTCGTCCACGGTGGCATTCATCGTCGAGTTGACGTAGCCCGTCGTTCCGTTTGACGTTGATGCAGGCTCGATGGCCAGCGTATTCGGTCCGGCGGAATCATAGGCTCCCGCAACGCTGCCGCTGCTCGTGACGGTGAGCAAAGTCGGTGCGCTGCCGTATGTCGGTGAATCGGTGGCACCCCCGCGCAGGTTTGTGGCTGGACGCGTGTTCCAGTCGATGGTGTCCGCATAAGCGGCCAAACTCAGGC
>CALMLK010000123.1 GCA_937868035.1 uncultured Alphaproteobacteria bacterium | reverse complement strand
ATCGACCCCGGGCTTCGCGCCTACATGCTGCGGGTCTACAACTATATGGGTGCGGGCCTCGCACTCACGGGTGTTGCAGCCTATGCGACATTCCACGCCGCCGTCGATGCCGCCGGCCAGCTGACGCCGTTCGGTGCCGCCATCTTCACGAGCCCGCTCAAGTGGGTGGTGATCTTCGCGCCGCTGGCGCTGGTCATGCTGCTGTCGTTCGGCGTGCAACGCATGAGCGTTGCCGCCGCGCAACTCGCCTTCTGGGTCTATGCGGCGCTGGTGGGCGTGAGCCTCGCCTCGCTCGGACTCATCTACACGGCGAACAGCCTGACGCAGGTCTTCCTCGTCACGGCCGCGACCTTCGGTGCAGTGAGCCTCTACGGCTACACGACGAAGCGTGACCTGACGGGCATGGGATCATTCCTGTTCATGGGACTGATCGGCCTCGTCATCGCCAGCATCGTCAACATCTTCCTGCAGTCCAGCGCCATGAGCTTCGTGCTTTCGGCGATCGGCGTGATCGTCTTCACCGGCCTCACCGCCTGGGACACGCAGAAGATCAAGGAAATCTACTTCGAGGGCGATGACGCCGTGGTCATGGGCCGCAAGGCCATCATGGGCGCGCTCAGTCTCTACCTCGACTTCATCAACCTGTTCCTGTCGCTGCTCCGCCTCATGGGCAACCGCGAATAGGCTTGAGCCTTCATCCTGCACTGACGGGCCCCGGTGGAAACACCGGGGCTTTTTGCTGCGCGGCCACAGGCCGGACGTCAGGTGGCGAGCTTTGGCTTCTTGACGAGGACGCGGAGCACAGGGGCCAACTCGTGGCCGCGCTTGAGGATCAGTCCACCCTGGGCGATGACGGCATACATGCCCTGCTTGCGGGCGAGGGCCGGAGTCTTGACGATGCGGTAGAGCGGCTGTTCGGAGGCGCGGCGGAAGATCGAGAAGCTCGCCGCTTCCTTGCCGAACTCCATGGCATAGTCGCGCCACTCGCCTTCGGCGACATGACGCCCGTAGAGATTCAATATCTGGGTGAGTTCATGCCGGTCGAAGGTGACCGGCCTTGCCGCCTGATGTGCGGGAAAACGGAGAACCGTTGTCTCCTCCGCTTCCCGCGGACGGCTGTCGACACTTGATTCCAGATCCAAGGGAATGATCCTCCCGACCGTCATGCAGACATGTGCCTGTCATAGTGCTGTGCCTTGATGGCCTTGGCAAGCAAAATGCAATTTCACCTTTCCGCCCCAATTGCATCATGTGAGCGCCAAGATGGGGGAGGATACAGAAGATGTTGCCTCGATAGCCCGGCTGGATGGAGCCCCGGTTTCAGCCCCCCAGCCCCTCCGGGATCCGCGTAAAATCCGGCCGGGCCCCCAACTCTTCGTGAGTTGAGTCAGAGTCTGAAAGCGGCCCTTCGTGGCCGCTTCTTTTTTGCGCCGCAGCACCCCCTCTTGACGCACTGCATGGCCCTGCCGATATGGGCGTCACATTCACGCAAGATTTCCGGTGAGGTGCGAAAAATGGCGGCGGCCCAGTCCAAGAGCAAGAGCAAGATCAAGGCAACCACGGGCGAACCCCAGGCCTTTCAGGCGGAGGTCGCCAAGATCCTCAAGCTCATGGTGCATTCGGTCTATTCCGACCGGGACGTGTTCCTGCGCGAACTGATCTCCAACGCCTCCGACGCACTCGACAAGCTGCGCTACGAGGCGATTGCAGCACCGCATCTCCTCGAAGCCGAACCCGCGCTCACCATCACGCTGGCGCCCGACAAGGACGCCAAGACGCTGACGATCACCGACACCGGCATCGGCATGACGGCGGATGAACTCGCCTCGCACCTCGGCACCATCGCGCGCTCCGGCACGGAAGCCTTCATGGCAGGGGCCGCGGATGCGCCGGACCTGATCGGGCAGTTCGGCGTCGGCTTCTATTCGGCCTTCATGGTGGCAGACAAGATCGAGGTGATCTCGCGCAAGGCGGGAGAGGCTGCTGCCCATGTGTGGACCTCGGACGGACTTGGCACCTTTACCGTCAACACGGCGGAGGCCAGCGCACGCGGCACGCGGATCGTGCTGCACCTCAAGCCCGATGCGCTGGACTATCTCGAGGACTGGAAGATCGAGAGCGTTGTGCGCAGCTACTCCGACCACATCGTGCATCCCATCCTCCTCGCCGGCGGTGAAGAGACGCGCCAGATCAATTCCGGCAGCGCCATCTGGATGCGCGCCAAGACCGAGGTGACGGCGGAACAGCACAAGGAGTTCTTCGACAGTCTTGCCCATTCCGCCGAACCGCCTGCGCTCACCATCCATTACCGCGCCGAGGGGCGGCAGGAATACAACGTGCTGCTCTACGTGCCTGCGGAGAAGCCGTTCGACCTCTATGATCCCGAGCGCAAGGGCCGGCAGAGACTTTATGTGCGGCGCGTCTTCATCGCCGATGATGCGGCGCTGCTGCCGCCCTATCTGCGCTTCGTGCGCGGCGTCATCGATTCGTCCGACATGCCGCTCAACCTGTCGCGCGAGATGCTGCAGAACAATCCGGATGTGGCGGCGATCCGCAAGGCCGTGACCAACCGTGTGCTCAGCGAACTGAAGAAATGCGCCGAGGGCGATGCAGCGACCTTCGGCAAGATCTGGGAGGCGTTTGCGCCGGTCATCAAGGAAGGCCTCTATGAAGACATGGAGCGCCGCGACCAGTTGTTCGAGATTGCGCGCTTCCGCTCGACCCGGGGCGAGAACGTGTCGCTGCGTGATTACGTTGCCGGGCTGAAGGAAAACCAGACGGCGATCTACTACCTGACAGCCGAGGATGCGGCAAAGGCGAAGGCCAGCCCGCAGCTTGAAGGCTACAAGGCACGCGACGTGGAGGTGCTGCTGCTCACCGACCCCGTGGATTCCTTCTGGGTGTGCACGGCCCTTGGCTTCGACGGCAAACCGTTCAAGTCGGTGACGCAGGGGATTGCCGACCTCGATGCCATCAAGCCCGCCACGGAACAGGCGGTGCCGGCGGAAGCGGATGCGGCAACCACGGCGTTGCTCGGCGCGCTGAAGCAGGCGCTGGGTGATTCGGTGAAAGAGGTGCGTGTGTCGAAGCGGCTCACCGACAGCCCCGTCTGCCTCGTGGCCGACGGCATGATGGACCGGACGCTGGAGCGGCTGTTGTCGCGCCAGAAGGATTCCGGTGTTTCGCTGAGCGCTCCGGTGCTTGAGGTGAATGCAGGCCATGGCCTCATCAAGGCACTGGCCGCCGTCGCCGCCAGCAAGGGGACTGACGCCGTGGCAGATGCCGCTCACCTGCTGCTCGACCAGGCGCAGGTGCTGGAGGGCGAACCCGTGGCTGACCCCGCTGCCTTCGCGCGGCGCATGGCCGAGGTGATGCGCCGCGCCTTCGCCTGAGAGGGTGAGCGTGACGTGATTGCAACAGGGCGCTGAAAGTTTCGGCGCCCTGTTTTCTTTTTGGCGTTCTGCCGTTACGAGCACCATCCTCATTCATCGCCACGGAGGATCGACCATGGAGCATATTTTTACGCGACGCTGATCCCCGGACCCGTTCAGGTCCGGCAGGGGCTTGAGCGGCTAAGCGTATGACGCGCCACAGGCGCCATTGTTTCCACCACCAATATTGAATCAACCGGCAGCGGCCTGCGCCTTCGCGCGCGCCTGCCTTGCAACGCGGGATTTGCCGGAGAGGCGGTCCCGCGAAGGGAACGACCATGACTTTTTCACTGTTCGACTGGCTGGTCATCAGTATCCGGCCCAAGGACCGCATCTCCCCCGACGGGGCCTTTCCCGGGCTCACGCCCGAGGAAATCCGGGAATTGAAGCGCATGCGGGACGAAGTGCGGCTGGCCCGGGAGGGGACGAAGGCCTTCGTCAGCTGGAACCGGGGCGGGCTGGTGTGATGCCAGCCTGCCTCTCCGGCATGCACGCCATGCAACCCGTGCGCGGCAGGCTTTGACTCTGCGGGCCAACGCGCTACATAGCGGCGACATTTGACCGCCCATGGCCCCGCCATGGCCCGACACGCCAGGATATTCCGATGAGCAAGGCCCGCACGCTGTATGACAAGATCTGGGACGACCATGTGGTCCACCAGGCCGACGATGGAACCTGCCTGCTCTACATCGACCGCCATCTCGTCCATGAGGTGACGTCGCCACAGGCCTTCGAGGGCCTGCGCATGACCGGCCGCAAGGTGCGCCACCCGGAGAAGACGCTCGCCGTCGTCGACCACAACGTGCCGACAACCGACCGTTCCAAGGGCATCGCCGAGGAAGAGAGCCGCATCCAGGTGGAAGCGCTGGCGCAGAACGCCAAGGACTTCGGCATTCCCTACTTCAACGAAATGGACAAGCGCCAGGGCATCGTCCACGTGGTGGGCCCCGAACAGGGCTTCACGCTGCCCGGCACCACCATCGTCTGCGGTGACAGCCACACCTCGACGCACGGTGCCTTCGGCGCGCTCGCTCACGGCATCGGCACCTCCGAGGTGGAGCATGTGCTTGCCACCCAGACGCTGATCCAGAAGAAGGCCAAGAACATGAAGGTGGAAGTGAACGGCAAGCTGCCGAAGCACTCCACCGCCAAGGACATCATCCTCGCCGTCATCGGCGAGATTGGCACGGCCGGCGGCACGGGCCATGTCATCGAATTCGCCGGCGAGGCCATCCGCGACCTCTCCATGGAAGGCCGCATGACGGTGTGCAACATGACCATCGAGGGCGGTGCCCGCGCCGGCATGGTGGCACCGGATGAAAAGGCCATCGCCTATTTCGAGGGACGCCCCATGGCGCCCAAGGGCGAAGCCTGGGACAAGGCCCGGCGCTACTGGGAAACGCTGCGCACCGATGAGGGCGCACACTTCGACCGCATCGTGACGCTGGATGGCGCCAACCTGCCGCCCATCGTCTCGTGGGGCACCAGCCCCGAGGACGTGATCTCGGTTGCGGGTGCCGTTCCCGACCCGTCGCTTATTCCAGATGAAGGCAAGCGCCACTCCAAGATCCGCGCCCTGGAATACATGGGCCTCACGGCCGGCCAGAAGATCACCGACATTGCGCTCGACGTGGTCTGGATCGGCTCCTGCACCAACGGCCGCATCGAGGACATGCGCGCCGTGGCCGACGTGGTGAGGGGCAAGAAAGTTTCGTCGCGGCTGGCCTATGCCATGATCGTCCCGGGCTCCGGCCTTGTGAAGGAACAGGCGGAAGCCGAAGGCCTCGACAAGATATTCCGCGAGGCGGGCTTCCAGTGGCGTGAGCCCGGCTGTTCCATGTGCCTTGCCATGAACCCGGACCAGTTGAAGCCGGGGCAGCGTTGCGCCTCCACCTCGAACCGGAACTTCGAAGGCCGCCAAGGCTACAAGGGCCGCACCCACCTCGTCTCGCCGGAAATGGCGGCGGCGGCGGCGCTGGCGGGGCACTTCGTCGACGTGCGCAAGCTCTCCTGACACGCGAGCGCGCGGGATGAATTGCCCGCGCGCCGACTCCTGTTCATGACCTATTCAGAATCGTCCTGTTAAGGGTTGCGTAACGTTGTCTTTACGTTAAAGACACGTCCGGGCGGTAACGTCGAATCGGCAGCGGGGTTGCCGATCGGTATGCAAGTTTTAGGGGACTTCACGTGAATTCGACTGTTACGGCTGATGCCAAATTTCTCCGCCGCGTCCTTTTTGGCCTTGTCATTCTGACGCTCATCGCGGGCGCCATGGCCGCTTTCACCACGGTGCAGGCGCGCAACGAACTCTTCCCCGAACCCTGCCAGACGGCTTGCGAATAAGTTCGCTCCCGCCATTCCGCGGAATGGCTTTCCCATTTTCCTGATCCTGACCTTGCGCCGGCTTCTCCGGCACTCTGGCGTTTTTGCAGCAAGGCCATGCCGTCAACCGCTTTGCACTGGCGGCCCTGTTGTTCTATGAGCCCCGCACCATGAGCGCCAGGACCACCATCTTCATCGACGGCGAGGCCGGAACCACCGGCTTGCAGATCCGCGACCGGCTGAAGGGCCGCACCGATCTTGAACTCCTCTCCATTGCGCCTGAGCGGCGCAAGGATGCGGCGGCACGGCGTGAGCTTCTCAATTCCGCCGATGTGGCGATCCTCTGCCTGCCGGACGAGGCGGCGGTGGAAGCGGTGTCATTGATTGCCCCGGGCGCCAAAACCCGCGTCATAGATGCCTCCACGGCGTTTCGCATCCATCCCGATTGGGCCTATGGCTTTGCCGAAATGGAGCGCAGCCAGCGTGACCGCATTGCCAATGCGGCGCGTGTCGCCAATCCCGGTTGCTGGCCGCAAGGCCTCATCGCGCTGGTGAAACCGCTCATCGTAGCGGGGCTGCTGCCCACGGACGTGCCGCTGAGCTATGGCGGTGTCTCCGGCTATTCCGGTGGCGGCAAGAAGATGATCGCAGACTACGAGTCAAAGGGCGACGCGGCCAGTCACTACTGGCCCTACGGGCTTTCGCTCTCCCACAAGCACCTGCCGGAGATGAAACACTATACGGGCCTCGCCCACGACGTGGTGTTCCAGCCGGTGGTCGGCAACTTCGCGCAAGGCATGCTGACCAGCGTGCCGCTGCACCTCGCGCAGATGAAGAAGGGCATCACCGCCGCAGACATTCATGCGGTGATTGCCGCGCATCACGAGGGCGCCCGCTTCATGCATGTCGCTGCCCTCGACGCCGCCGACAACCTCGACCCGCAAGCCCACAATGGCAGCAACGACATGCGCCTTCACGTCTTCGGCAACGACAAGCGGGGACAGGTGGTGCTGATGGCGATCTACGACAACCTCGGCAAGGGCGCCTCGGGCGCCGCCGTGCAGAACCTCAACCTCATGACCGGAGCGGATGAAGCCGCCTCGGTGAACCTCTCTTCGTAAGGACCAGCATCATGCAGAAATTCGACGTGCTCAATGGCGTGGCCGCACCGCTCAACATCGTCAACATCGACACCGACATGATCATCCCCAAGCAGTTTCTCAAGACGATCAAGCGCACGGGATTGGGCAAGTCGCTTTTCTTCGAGATGCGCTACACGCAGGACGGCACGGAAATGCCGGAGTTCGTGCTGAACAAGCCGGCCTACCGCAAGGCGGAAATCCTCGTGGCGGGCGACAACTTCGGTTGCGGCTCATCGCGCGAACATGCGCCGTGGGCGTTGCTCGACTTCGGCATCCGCTGTGTCATCTCCACGAGCTTCGCCGACATCTTCTATAACAACTGCTTCAAGAACGGCATCCTGCCCATCGTGGTCTCGCCCGACGACCTGAAGAAACTGCTCGACGACGCCGAGCGCGGCGCCAACGCCACGCTCAGCATTGACCTGCCGAAGCAGGAAATCCGCGGGCCCGATGGCGGCACGATCAAGTTCGACATCGATGCGCACCGCAAGCACTGCCTGCTCAACGGCCTCGACGACATCGGCCTGACGCTGGAGAAGGCCGCGAGCATCGACGCCTACGAGACGAAGGCCGCCGCGAGCCACAGCTGGCTGTGAGCCGGCACCCGCGCAGCTTCCCATGAACGCCATCGTCACGACGGTCCTTCCGGTCTTCGGATTGATCGTCGTGGGCTATGGCCTGGCCAAGGCCAACATCATTGACGGTGTGGCTGGGCGGGGCATCACGCTCTTCGTGTTCAACGTCGCCATTCCGGCCTTCCTGTTCCGCACCGTCGCCAGCATGACGTCCCAGGATGGCGCGCCCTGGGCCTTGTGGATCGCCTTCTTCGGCGGGCTGGCGATGGCGTGGATTCTTGCCGCCATCGTTTCGCATTTCGTGGAGAGCCTCAATGTCTCGGGCGGTGCCGCCGCCTCCATGGCGACGGGCTTCGGCAACCTCGCCCTGCTTGGCACGCCGCTCGGCCTTGCCCATTTCGGTGACGGGATCGCCGTGCCGCTGGGCATGATCCTCTCCATCCATGCGCCCGTGCTGTGGTTTTCGGCAACGCTGCACCGGGAACTGGCACGCAACGCCGCGGCGTTCTCCATCGTCGATACCGGCCAGACGCTGCTCCGCATGCTCGCGACCAATGCGATCATCCTCGGCCTGCTGGCGGGTGGACTGTGGCGCCTCACCGGTCTCGGCCTCCATCCCGTGCCCGACAGGATGCTCGCCATGCTGAGTGATGCAGGCGTGCCGACGGCGCTGGTGGCATTGGGCGTGTCACTCGCGGCCTACAATCTCAAAGGCTCCTGGGGTGGCATGTTCGTGCTGATTGCCCTCAAGATGATCGCGATGCCGGCCTTCGTGTTCCTGCTGGCACGCCATGTGGTGAGCCTGCCGCCCCTGTGGATCAAGGTTGCCGTGCTCTTTGCGGCCATGCCGACGGGGGCGAATGCGTTTCTCTTCGCACAGCGAAACGATGAAGCTGTGCCTGCCGTCTCGGGCGCCGTGGCGCTGGGCACGGGCTTTGCCGCCATCACGGCTTCCATCCTGCTCTGGCTCATGGATGCCGGCTACATCTAGGCCCTAGACCGGCATCAGGGCCCAATAGTCGAGATCGAGAATGACGCCTGGCTGATCCGGCGTGGCATCGGCGGTGGGGAAAGCGGCACAGGGCAGATTGCAGGTGGCGCGGGTGCGGATACGCAGTGCGCCGACGTCATCGCGTCCCGGTACCCAGGTTTCCTCCAGGATTTCCGACCAGGCATAGACGGTTCCGCCCGCGAAGAGCGGGGCCACATGGCGGCCGCCGTTGATGGCGGCGATGTGGAAGGCGTTGGCGAGGCCATTGAAGGAGAGGGCGCGGGCCAGCGAAATCACATGTCCACCGTAGATGAGCCGGCGGCCGAAGCGCCCCGCTGATTCCGTGTGCTGGTTGAAATGCACCTTGGCCGTGTTCTGGTAGAGCCGCGTGGCGAGCTGGTGTTCGGCTTCCTCGACCGTCATGCCATCCACATGGTCGATGCGCTCGCCCACGGCGTAGTCGGCGAAGCGGTGCGGGCTGCCGGAGAGGTCGGTGTTCCAGGCCTTGTCGCTGATCTGCGGGCAGGCGCTGCCCAGCGCGGAGGCGGGCACTCCCGATGCCAGTTCAGGCACAACGGCAACTGGCGCGGGGGCCTTGTCGTCGCGCTTCCGCACCATGACCCAACGCACGAAGGTGAGAACCTCCTCGTCGTTCTGGTTGAAGC
>CALMLK010000122.1 GCA_937868035.1 uncultured Alphaproteobacteria bacterium | reverse complement strand
TCAACACATCGACGTGTGCGGCCCCTGCCGCCTTCAGCGTCGCGGCACAGGCCTCCGCCGTGGCCCCGGTGGTGCGGACATCGTCAATGACGAGCACGCGCTTGCCCTCCACGGCTGCCCGCTGTTCGGGTGGCACCGCAAAGGCGCGGCGCACATTCTTGCGCCGCTCCTCCGCGGTGAGGCCCACCTGCGAATGGGTGGAGAGCATGCGCAGCAGAACCTGCACCCGTACCGGCTTGCCCGAGAGCCGCCCGATCTCCTGGGCCAGCACGGCGGCCTGGTTCAAGCGCCGCTTCCACAGCCGCCGCCGGTGCAACGGCACGGGGATCAGCACGTCGCATCCGGCAATCAGCTTGCGCCCGGGCCCCAGCATCATGCACGCCATGGCCAAACCCGCTTCGTGCATGTCGTTGTACTTGAGAAGATGCACCAGCGTCTTGGCCGTCTCCGTAAAGGCCACCGCCGCCCGCGCCCTGTCCCAGGCGGGAGGATCGGCAATGGCAGCGGGCGAGAGTGCGCCTTCGCCCTCGTCATATTCGAACGGAATGCCAAGGGCATCGCAGACGGGATCATCGATGAACGACAACGTCTGCCAACAGGAAAGGCAGAGCGTTGCACCCGCCGTCACATCCGCCCGGCAGGCCACGCACTTGGGCGGTGTGATCCAGTCGACGAAGCCATGCCACAGGTGAAGCGCAAATTGCCGCCCGCGCTGGCGAGGCGATGGAATTTCCGCTATCGGCTCATCCGTCATGAGTGAAGCTCACCACATCTTTGATCGCGCTGTCCACGTTGCCCGCCGGGCTGCGGCAACGGGAGAGGCCGCGGCATTGCTCGACCAGCGCATCGCCGAGGAAATGGCGGAGCGCCTTGCCGTCATCAATCGCAGCTTTGCCGACACGGCCCTCGTCGCCGCCCATCCCGACACTTCACGTGAGATCTTGGTTCAATCGGGAAAATGTTTCAATATCAGCGTGTTGTCGCCAAGTCCCGACGACATTCTGAACTGCGCCGACGAGAGCCTGGACTGCCTGGTGAGCCTGCTCGACCTGCAAACCATCAACGACGTGCCGGGCCATCTCGCACAGGCCGCGCGGGCCTTGCGGCCGGACGGCCTTGCCCTCTTCGCATTCTTTGCAGGAGAGACCTTGCGTGAGTTGCGCGAGGCCTGGCTCACAGCGGAAGCCGAGTTGACTGGAGGCGCCACGCCCCGTGTGGCTCCCATGATCGACCTCCGCGAATCCGGTGCGCTGTTGCAGCGCGCAGGCCTCGCCCTGCCCGTGGCCGACATGGACCGCGTGACGCTCCGTTATGACAATGCGCTCGCACTGATGGCCGAGATCAAGGCCGCAGGGTTCTCCAACCCCCTCATCGGCCGCACCTCCCGTATCACGCCGCGCCGCCTCGTGCAGCGTGTGGCACAGGTTTATCAGGAGCGCTTTGCCGATCCCGATGGCCGCATTCGCGTCACGCTGGAGGTGGCCTGGGCCATGGCGTGGAAGCCGCACGCCTCGCAGCAGCAGCCGCTCAAACCGGGCTCCGCCAAGATGCGCCTCGCCGATGCCCTGCGTGTGAAGGACGGAGAATAATCAGGCGGCCTTGCGGCCCCGCGGCGGCGCACGCCGCGCCCCGGGCTGCGGGCCGGACTTCTCGTCGAACAGCTCCGCCAGCTTTTCCGTCATGGCCCCACCCAGTTCCTCGGCATCCACGATGGTTACCGCGCGCTTGTAGTAACGCGTCACGTCATGGCCGATGCCGATGGCGATGAGTTCGACCGGGGAGCGGCCCTCGATGTCGTTGATGACCTGGCGCAGGTGGCGCTCCAGATAATTGCCGGAATTGACCGAGAGCGTGGAATCATCAACCGGCGCGCCATCCGAGATCACCATCAGGATGCGGCGCTGCTCGGGGCGGCCGAGCAGTCGGTTGTGGGCCCAGATCAGGGCCTCGCCATCGATGTTCTCTTTCAGCAGCCCCTCGCGCATCATCAGCCCGAGATTGCGCCGCGCCCGCCGCCACGGCTCGTCGGCCGCCTTGTAGACGATGTGGCGGAGATCATTCAGGCGTCCCGGGTTGGCTGGCTTGCCGCCGGCCAGCCACTTCTCGCGTGACTGCCCACCCTTCCAGGCGCGCGTGGTGAAGCCGAGGATTTCCGTCTTCACGCCGCAGCGTTCCAGGGTGCGGGCGAGAATGTCGGCGCAGGTCGCGGCAACCGTGATCGGCCGTCCGCGCATCGAGCCGGAGTTGTCGAGCAGCAGCGTCACCACCGTGTCGCGGAACTGCATGTCCTTCTCCATCTTGAAGGAGAGGGGGTGCATGGGGTCGATCACCACGCGCATCAGTTTCGCCGTGTCGAGAATCCCTTCCTCCAGGTCGAAGTCCCAGGAGCGGTTCTGCTGCGCCATCAGGCGGCGCTGCAGGCGGTTGGCGAGGCGCGCCACGACGCCCTGCAGATTGGCCAACTGCTTGTCGAGATAGGCGCGCAGCCGCGTCAACTCCTCGGCATCGCACAGGTCATCGGCCTCGACCACCTCATCGAAGCTGTTGCTGTAGACCTTGTAGAAATCCTCGTTGGTGTTGGACGAGAAGGGAAGCTGTGGCCGGAACGGCTCTTCGCCGTCGGCGCTTTCTTCCGTCGCGTCATCGTCAGGCTGTTCGTCCGTCTCGATCGACTGCGCTTCCATCTCGGCGGATTCGGTTTCACCTTCCGCCTGCTCCATCTGCTCGGATTGCGACTCGCTCTCCTGCTCCTGGCCTTCCGGGCTTTCGTTGCGTTCGCCGGCGTCTTCCTCGGCTTCCTGCTCTTCGTTTTCCTCGCCCTTGTCCGGGTCCTCACCCAGTTCGTCCGCCATGTCGAGCGCTGAAATCAGCTCGCGCGACAGCCGCGCAAAGGCCTGCTGGTCGTTCAGGGCATCCTTGAGATGATCGAGCTGGTCATGGGCCTTTTCTTCCACCCACGGACGCCACAAGTCGACATAGGACCTGACTGACGGCGGCGGCGCTTCGCCCGTCAGGCGTTCGCGCAGGATGAGCCCCACCGCTTCCTCAAGCGGCGTGTCACGGCGGTTCGAGGTCCGGTTGACGACGGTGCGGCCATAGCGGTCGTCCAGCATCACCCCGAGGTTCTGCTTCACCCCCGGCATGGCATTGGCACCGATCGCCTCGACCCGCGCCTGTTCCACCGCATCGAACACGGCGCGCGCGTTCTTGCCCACCGGGCTGTAGCGCGAATGCAAATTGTCGGCGTGATGCGAAAGGCGGAGCGCAAAGCTGTCGGCGAGTCCGCGCGTGATCGAGATGTCGCGCGCCGATGCATTCTGGTGCACCTGCGGCAGGCGTGCCTTGTGACCGGTGAGGGAAGGTTGATCGTTGCCGAAACTCACATTGAGTTCCGGATCGAGCGCCATGGTCTTCATGGCGGCGCCGAGCACGCCCTTGAAGCGTTCGGCGCGATCATCCTTGCCCTGCGCCATGGTCGTTCAGCCTCAGGCGATGGCGAGGCGCGCCGCCGATTCCGGCAGCTCTTCGCCGAAGCAGCGCTGATAGAACTCGGCGATGATCGGGCGTTCCAGTTCGTCGCACTTGTTGAGGAAGGTGAGACGGAAAGACAGGCCGATATCGCCACCGAAGATGTCGGCGTTCTGCGCCCAGGTGATCACCGTGCGCGGGCTCATCACCGTCGAGACATCGCCCTGCATGAAGGCGTTGCGGGTGAGATCAGCCACGCGTACCATGTTGGCCAGCGTCTTGCGGCCCTTCTCGGTGTCGTATCCCTTGCACTTCGCCAGCACGATGCCGACTTCCTGCACATGCGGCAGGTAGTTGAGCACGGTGACGACGGACCAGCGGTCCATCTGCGCCTGGTTGATCTGCTGCGTGCCATGATAGAGGCCCGTGGTGTCGCCGAGGCCCACCGTGTTGGCGGTGGCGAAGAGACGGAACGCCGGGTGGGGGCGGATGACGCGGCTCTGGTCGAGCAGCGTCAGCTTGCCCGAGGATTCGAGAATGCGCTGGATCACGAACATCACGTCCGGGCGGCCTGCGTCATATTCGTCGAACACCAGCGCCACATTGTGCTGATAGGCCCAGGGCAGGATGCCCTCGCGGAATTCCGTGACCTGCTTGCCTTCCTTCAGCACGATCGCATCCTTGCCGATGAGATCGATGCGGCTGATGTGGCTGTCGAGGTTGATGCGGATGCAGGGCCAGTTCAGACGCGCCGCCACCTGCTCGATGTGGGTGGACTTGCCCGTGCCGTGATAGCCCGTCACCATCACGCGGCGGTTGTGCGCAAAGCCCGCGAGGATCGCCAGCGTCGTTTCCTTGTTGAACAGGTAGTCCTGGTCAAGGTCCGGAACGTGCTCGCTGGTGGCGGAATAGGCCGGCACCATCATGTTCGATTCAAAGCCGAACAGTTGCGAGACGGAAACCATCTTGTCCGGGTTGCCGGGCGCGGCGCCGTTGGCGCCATTGGAAGTGGAAGTCATGTCAGCTCACTCAGTCACAGGGGCGGAAGGCCCTCAATTGATCCGTCGCTCATTCGGGGAATGCACCGCCTTGTAGAGGCAGAAGGCATTCACGGCAAGTCAGCAGAAGCCGCTGGCCCTAAGCGTGTCGTAGGCGTGGATCACGGCCTTCAGGGTATCCTCGTTGGCACGGCTGCCGCCGTTGGCGTCGGGATGGAGCCGCTTCACCAGCAGCTTGTATTTCGCCTTGGCGTCGTCGGGTGTCGCATTCTCGTCGAGGCCCAGGGTCTGCAGCGCCTGCATCTCGTTGCGCTTCAGGCCGCGGCCCAGCTTCTGCTCGGCGGGCTTGCGCCGCGCACGGCCGAGGATTTCCATCGGATCATCGAAGCGCCGCGCCGTGCCCCGGGTGGAACCGGTACGGGCATGGGCGTTTTCCCCCAGCTTCCAGGTGGGCCGCTCGCCCAGCTGCGACGCTTTCTGGTAGTCGGAAATGGAGCCGTCTGTCATGCCGGCAAAATAGTTGTACGTCTTGTTATACTCTTGCACGTGGGCCGTGCAGTAGTTGTGGAACTGCCCCTCCTGGCCGCGTCCTTTCGGAGCCTTGTGGCGCGCGGGCTTCTCGCACCCCGGCCACTCACACTTGGCTTCCGCCTTGGGCTCGGGCTTGGAACCGCGCGGCGTGATCCTGATCTTGTCGAAATACTTTGAATCGAGTTTCATGCGTGAACTATGGACACCAGAAATGGGGATGGTCGGAAGGGCAATCTTCTAGCCCATCGGCAGGAAAAAGGCGAAGCCTTTCCAGCGCAGAGATGGTTCGTGCAAGCCCGTTAAAAAAGGAACAAGAGAATTGCAAAACGCATTGGGGCCCGTTGGAAAACGCATGGCGGAAAAACTTGAACGGGCCCTCGCGCCCAGCCTGTTGCAGGTGATCGACGAAAGCCATCACCATGAAGGTCATTCCGGCAGCAGGCCTGATGGCGAAAGCCATTTCCGCATCCGCATCACCAGTGCAGCGCTGGCGGGGCTCAGCCGCGTCAACCAGCACCGCAAGGTGAATGAGGTGCTGGCGGAGGAACTCAAGGAGCGCGTCCACGCCCTGGCGATTGAAGTCGTCGCTCCGGCCGGATGAAGCCCGGCTTCAGCCGCCCGCATCCTCGCCGTCACCGCCCCGCCCTTCGATCTTGCTGACCCGGATCGAGGTGAGCTGCTGACGCTTCTTCTTCAGGATTTCGAAGCGGAAGCCGTGGAAGGTGAAGGTCTGGCCCACGGCGGGAATCATCCGCGCCTCATGGATGACGAGACCCGCCAGCGTTGTCGCTTCATCGTCGGGCAATTCCCATTCGAAGGCCCGGTTGAGATCCCGCAGCGGCAGCGCCCCATCGACGATGATGGAGCCGTCCTTGGACTTGCGCACGCTCGTCGCCACGGCATCGAACTCGTCCTTGATGTCGCCGACGATCTCTTCAATGATGTCCTCCAGCGTGACGAGGCCCTGCACCTCGCCATATTCGTCGACGACGATGGCGAAGTGCGACTTGCGGCGGAGGAAGGCGTTGAGCTGATCTTCCAGGGGCCGCGTGTCGGGCACGAACCACGGGTCGGAGAGAATGTCCTCCAGCTTCACCTTGGCCACGTCGCCTTCCACCTTCTGGATCGCGGCGAACAGCGTCTTGGCGTGGAGAACGCCGATGATGTTGTCGGGATTGTCCTTCCAGAAGGGAATGCGGGTGTGACCGGATTTGAGCACCTGCGTCACCACGTCCTTCACCGGATCGTCAATATCGAGCGTCACCATCTTGGTGCGGTGGACCATGACGTCCATCACCTCAAGATCCTTGAGGTCGAGGATGCCGCCCAGCATGTCCTTGTCGGTCTTCACCAGGGTCTCTTCCTTGTGGTGAAGGTCGATGGCGCCGCGCAATTCCTCGTGGGCCGAGAGCACGTTCTTGCTGTCATCCACATTTGCGCCCATGATTTTCAGCGTGAACTTCACGATCACCTCGACCGTGAGCACGATGGGGCCGAGCACCGCCGAGATCACCCGCATCAACGGCGCCACGAAGATCGAGGTCCGCTCCGGATAGGTGATGGCATAGGTCTTGGGCATCACCTCCGCAAAAATGAGGATGACGACCGTCATCACGGCGGAGGCAATCACCGCGCCACTGTCGCCGAACATCTTGATGAGGGCCGCCGTCGCCACCGCCGATGACGTGATGTTGGCGAGATTGTTGCCGAGCAGCAGCGCGCCGATCAGCCGTTCCGGCGCTTCCAGGAGACGCAGCGCCGTGCGCGCCCGCGTGCTGCCACGCTTTTCGATTTCGTTGAGCCGCGCCCGTGAGGCGGCCGTCAGGCCCGTTTCTGCGGCCGAGAAAAAGGCGGCAACGATGATGAGAAGGAAAATGGAGAGAACGGCGTAGCCTATTTCACCACTCATGGATTGTTTCGATCCTCTTCTAGAAAGGCAAGCACGTCGCCATCGGGAACATCACGCGCGATGAAGGCTTCGCCGATGGCGCGCACCAGGATGAACGTCAGTTTGCCAGCCACCGCCTTCTTGTCCTGGCGCATGAGTTCGAGAAGGCCCTGCGGACCTGGAAGGTCTCCGGAAATGGCGCTGGTATGGATGGGAAGCCCTGCCGCCTTGAGATGCGCCGCCACGCGCCCTGCCGTCTGCGGCGCGCACAGTCCCATCCGCTCCGAAAAGCGGAAGGCCTGCACCATGCCGATGGCAACCGACTCGCCGTGCAGCAGGCGCTGCGAATAGCCCGTGGCGGATTCAAGCGCATGGCCGAAGGTGTGGCCGAGGTTGAGGAGCGCCCGCACGCCGGTTTCGGTTTCATCCTCGGCGACGATCTTCGCCTTCGCGGTGCAACTCACCGCCACCGCCTGCCGTGTTGCGGCCATGTCACCGGCCAGGAGAGCTTGCACATTGCCGTCCAGCCAGTCGAAGAAGGCGCGGTCGCCGAGGAGGCCATACTTCACCACTTCGGCATAGCCCGCCGCCAGTTCACGCCGCGGCAGGGTTTTCAGCAGGCCAAGGTCGGCGATCACCAGTTGTGGCTGGTGGAAAGCCCCGATGAGATTTTTGCCATAGGGCGAATTGATGCCCGTCTTGCCGCCCACGGACGAATCAACCTGGGAGAGAAGCGTCGTCGGAATCTGGATGAAGTTGACGCCGCGCCGCAGGATCGACGCCGCAAATCCGGCGAGGTCGCCGATTACGCCGCCGCCGAAGGCGATAATGCAGTCGCGCCGCTCCACCCCCGCTGCCAGCAGCTTGTCGCAGAGCTCGGCGAGCGTCGCATAGCTTTTGCTCTTTTCACCCGCCGGCAGGACGATGGCATCACTTGCGATACCCGCGGAGGACAGCGCCTGTTGCAGGCTCGCCAGATGATGGCGCGCCACATTCTCGTCCGTCACGATGACGCTGTGCGGGCGCTTGAGGTGCGGCTTCACCAGCTCGCCCGCGCGGGCCAGCAGGCCCTCGCCGATGAGGATGTTGTAGGAACGGTCGCCAAGCGCCACCGCGACGGTCTGGACGGCCGCACGTGTCTGGTCAGGATGGGTCATGATTGGGCTTCAGGTTGCGGCGAAGTGCGCTCCGCCTCTGCCCTGCGGGCGAGCGCGCGCAGCACGTCATTCACCATCTGGGCATGTTGCACATCGCGGCACTCCACCGTGATGTCGGATTGGGCGTAGACGGGATAGCGTTCCTCGATGAGGCGGCGCATCACGGCTTCAGGGTCGGCAGTGCGCAACAGGGGGCGGTCGTTGCGCTACATCACCCGCTTCATCACCAGCTCGGGATCGGCCTAGCGCCACACGCACACGGCGCCGTCCTGGATGCGGGCCCGCGTCTCCGGGTTCATGTAGGCACCACCGCCGGTGGCAAGAATCTGCTCACCGTTCTCGATCAGGCGGGCGATCACCTTGCGTTCACCGTCGCGGAAATAGGCCTCGCCATGTTCGGCGAAGATGTCGGCGATGGACTTGCCCGCCGCGGCCTCGATTTCATGATCGGCATCGACGAAGGGAAGCCCCATCTTGTCGGCCAGCCGCCGCCCGATGCTGGTCTTGCCCGCCCCCATCAGACCCACGAGCACGATGGGCCGTCCGCGCAGAAGTGTCTTCGCGGATTCAATGTCCTTGCTGGTGGAACGTTTTGCCATTCTGGCCCGGCTCTTAGCGCATCATACTCATGATTGCATGACTTTTGCGCAGGCCTCTTTTTCTGGTGCGGGGGCGGAAGGTTTCTGGCACACTCCCGATCCGGGGGTTGTTTCGTGTCAGATTTCATTGCGCATCAAGTGATTCCCGATTTTCTCAAGTTCATTCTGGTGGTCGCCGCCCTTGTGGGTGCGGTGTATGGCGGCGCGCTTGCCCTGGCGACCTTCCCGCCGGAACAATCCGACGTGATCCATTCGTTGCCCCATGAAAAGCTCCGGCAGGACTAGTCCGCCCGCGCGCCAGCCCCAGGTCGGCCGCTTCCTTGAAATGATGGCGGCGGAACGCGGTGCCGCACCAAACTCGCTCCTCGCCTATGGCCGGGATCTCGAAGACTACGTGCAGGCGCTGGCCAGGGCGGGAGCAGCACCCGCCACCGCCACCACCCAGCAGATCCGCGATTATCTGGCCGCATTGGAGGCTGAGGG
>CALMLK010000121.1 GCA_937868035.1 uncultured Alphaproteobacteria bacterium | reverse complement strand
CCGCTCCGGGCGGATGGAGCCAGGTGAGCGCGCAACGCGTGAAGTCGGTGGAAGGCAAGGGCAAGGTCATCGCCATCGACATGCACGGCATGGACGAATTGCCCGGCGTGACAATCTTCAAGAAGGATTTCTACGACGAGGATGCGCCCGCCGTGCTCATTGATGCATTGGGGGGCGCAAAGGCCGATGTGGTGTTGTCCGACATGGCAAGCCACGCAACGGGGCATCGCCAGACGGATCACATCAACATCATTGCGCTTGTGGAAGCCGGTTATGATTTCGCCCGGCAGGTGCTGAAACCGGGTGGCACTTATCTCGCCAAGGTGTTGCGCGGCGGCACGGAAAACCAGTTGCTCTCGGCGATGAAGAAGGATTTTGCAACGGTGCGGCACGTGAAACCGATGGCGAGCCGTGATGACTCGGCGGAGCTCTTCGTGCTGGCCACGGGCTTCCGGGGATAGTGGCAGGCGGGGGCCAGCGGTGAGACAAACGAGCTGCCTGAAGTTGATGGACGAACCGCTGGTGTTCGTAACCTATGCGGGCTCATATCTGCTTTCCGGCCTCAGCATGTGCCTGGATCAGGCCAAGGGCCGGCCCTTTCATCTGCTCATTGTTCCCAGCTGGGAGGTGCGCACGCTGCTGCCGGTGCTGGATGCATTCGTGCGGACGACGGCGCTCCTGAACAGCGGCATCACCCCTTGCATCCTGAGCCCGGGCGAAGAAGAGAACGCCTTGCTCAATGAGAAGGGGCTCCGGTATGTCCATGCCCATCACAATGCCTTTATCGATAAAACAGTTTTTCATCCGTCCACGGACGAACACCGCATCTATGATGCCATCCACATCGCGGCGATGCAGGCGTGGAAGCGTCACGACCTGGCGTGGAACATCCCCAACATCTGCGTGCTCACCTATGGCCATGGCAGCGGCGATGACACATCCCTGATGGGTGGTTATTCATCGCTCGCCTACAGCAACTGCCTGGGGGGCGGCGATGTGGAATTCCTCTCCGCCAGCGACGTCGCTGCCAAGATCAACCAGTCCCGGGTCGGGCTCATCCTCTCGGCGCGGGAGGGCGGCAATTTTGCCAGCGGAGAATACCAGTTCTGCGGCCTCCCCGTGATCACCACCCCCTCCACGGGTGGGCGGCACTATTTTCTCGATGCCAAAACCACGATTGTTGTGCAGCCGACGGCAGAGAGTGTTGAAAAAGCCGTGTTGGCGGCGAATGCACAGACCTGGGATGCGGTGGCCATTCACAAGCGGGCGGTGGCGCGTGCCATTCCACACCGGGAACGGTTGCTCACCTATCTCAGCCAGATCTCCGGCCGCGACATCCGGGCTGAAGCAAACGGCAATGCGTGGCATCCCGCGTTCAGCGACAAGCTGCGCTGCATGATTCCCATCCCCGGAACCTGAACCGCAAAGAAAAAGACCATGACCTCGCGGGCATGGCCTTGCACTGGCGTGCGGGGGAAGATGTCAGGGAATGACGATGGATGAGCCGACCTTCAGGTCGTTGGTCTTCAGGCCGGGGTTGGCGTTGGCGATGATCTTCCAGGCATGGCCTTTGCCGTAATAGGCCTTGGCGATCTTCCACAGGCTGTCGCCCTTGACGACGGTGTGGCTGCGCACTGCCGGAATGGGCGGGGCGGGGAGAATGGCGTTGTTGGCAGGCGGCGCGCCGGGCATGAAGGGCGGCGGCGGCGGCGTTTGCGCAGTGGCCAGTGTGGCGGACAGCAGCAGGGCGGCTCCGGCGAGCGGAAGCAGTCGGTTCAGGGTCATGAGAGATGTCCTTCGGTGATGGCACCCGCGCCGGATCAGCCAGATGCGTGTTTCAGGGGCATTTTAAAATGCCAAATGCTTGAAACAACTGACGAGTTGGCAGCGTCGGCTGACAATGTGTCAGGAGGGTTGCCCGCGCGGGTCTGCTCTGCACCGGCCGCCGCCCGCGCCGATGCCACTTGCCCCCCTCGTCTCCCGGGTGTTAAGGGCAGCCGCCAACTCACCGAATCCCGTTCTTTTCCCGAGGTTGGCCCAATGCCCGTCGCTCCCCGCACTTTCCCCGAATACCTGGCCTTCGACGACGTGCTGATGAAGCCCGGTGCTTCCAGCGTTTTGCCGGCGGATGTCTCGACGGCGACGCAGCTCACCAAATCGATTTCCCTATCGGTTCCCGTGATGTCGGCCGCGATGGATACGGTGACGGAAGCGGCGATGGCGATTGCCATGGCACAGGCCGGCGGGCTGGGCGTCATCCACAAGAACCTCGATCCCGCCACCCAGGCCGATCATGTGCGCCAGGTGAAGCGCTTCGAAAGCGGCATGGTGGTGAACCCCGTGACCATCGCGCCCAATGCCACCATCGGCGAGTTGCTGGCGATGAAGCAACAGCGCAAGATTTCAGGCATTCCCGTGGTGGATGATCGCGGCGCGCTCGTCGGCATCATCACCAACCGCGATGTGCGCTTCGCCACCGACATGAATGCCAAGGTCGCCGACCTGATGACGCGGCAAATCGTGACCGTGAAGGAAGGCGTGACCCGCCAGGAAGCCAAGCGCCTGCTGCACAAGCACCGCATCGAGAAGCTCGTCGTCACCGATGACGATGGCAAGTGCGTGGGACTCATCACCGTCAACGACATGGAGAAGGCGGCTGACCATCCTCTGGCCGCGAAGGACGACAAGGAGCGGCTGCTGGTCGCTGCCGCCACGGGGATTGGTGACGCCGGGCGCGAACGCGCCGAGCGTCTGATCGACGCCGGGGTGGACGTTCTGATCGTCGATACGGCGCACGGTCATTCCATCAACGTGCTGAAGCAGGTCAACCTTGTGAAGCAGATGTCGAACAAGGTGCAGATCATCGGCGGCAATGTGGCGACGGCGGAAGCCGTGAAGGCGCTGATCGACAATGGTGCGGATGCGGTGAAGGTCGGCATCGGGCCGGGCTCGATCTGCACCACGCGCGTTGTTGCGGGCGTTGGCGTGCCGCAGTTCTCCGCCATCGTCGAATGCGCGGAAGAAGGGGCGCGCCACGGTGTTCCCATCATCGCCGATGGCGGCATCAAGCTGTCGGGCGACATGGCGAAGGCGCTGGCTGCCGGCGCCAACGTGGCGATGATCGGGTCGCTGCTCGCGGGCACGGACGAAAGCCCTGGCGAAGTGTTCCTCTACAACGGCCGGTCCTACAAGTCCTATCGCGGCATGGGTTCGGTTGGGGCGATGGCGCGCGGCTCCGCAGACCGCTATTTCCAGCAGGACGTGGGCAATTCGCTGAAACTCGTGCCGGAAGGCATTGAAGGCCAGGTGCCATACAAGGGGCCCGTCGGGCCGATCCTGCATCAGCTCATCGGCGGCCTGCGTGCGGCGATGGGCTATGTCGGCTCCGCCAATCTCGGGTAACTGCGGTCGAAAGCGCGCTTCGTGCGCCTCTCCGCGGCGGGCCTGCGCGAAAGCCACGTGCACGACGTGGCGATCACGCGCGAGGCGCCGAACTACCCGCTCGGCTCGTAAGCCAAGCAAGGACACATTATGCGATTACCCGGCCGCATCGCGGCCGCCATCGAAGTCTTGACCGATGTCGAGACGCGGCGGCGGCCTGTCACGGAC
>CALMLK010000120.1 GCA_937868035.1 uncultured Alphaproteobacteria bacterium | reverse complement strand
AACAGGCGATCGAGGCCTTCAGTCTGAACAAGGTGGATGTGGGCTTCTTCGACGTGATGATGCCGAAGAGGAACGGCGTCGACAGCTTCATGCAGATAAAGCGTCTCAACCCCGAGGCGCGCGTCTATTTCATGACCGGCTACAGCGCCGACGACCTCATCGACCAGGCGGTGAAGGGCGGTGCGCTCGGTGTCTTCAGCAAGCCCGTCGACGTGGGCCGCATCCTCGAAACGGTGGAACGCGAAGCGGCCTGACCGAACGGGGCCGAGCCTGAACCTGGGAGAGAACCATGGTCAACGACAACACGCCGCCCAAGCGGCTTCAAGATCCACAGGTGCTGCTCAGCATCCTCGACAATCTTCCGACGTCGATCTTCGTGAAGGACGAAGACCTGAACTTCGTCTATTCCAATGCGCTGCACTGCAAGCTCATCGAGCGCAGCGAAGCTGAACTGCTGGGAAAATCGGACAGGGACTTCTGGCCTGCGGAGACGGTGAAGGGCTTCGAGGAACACGACCGCAGCGTGATCGACAGCGGGCAGGTGAGCATTTCAGAAGAATCCGTTCCGGGCGAGAATGGCGGGCGGCAACCGTTGCTGACGCGCAAGGCGCGGCTGGCGGGGCCGGATGGAAAGACCTATCTCATCGGCACCAACACGGATCTTGGCGAGATCAAGAAACGCGAGGACCAATACAAGGCGCTGACGGAGACAGTGCCCGTGGGTGTGCTGCAAATCGATGAGGATGGCACGGTTGCCTTCGCCAATCCGCTGCTCAATGCCTATTGCGGCGGGGACGGTGCGGCGGAATCAAAATCCGAGCTGATCGAGCGCATCAAGGCGGAGCATCCGGAGTTTCCCGGTTCTTCGTGCAAATTCGAAATGGAAATCTCCGCGCTGGGTGTGCCGCGCCGCAGCGTGATCGTCATCAGTTCGGGATGGCTGTGGATCGGTGGAATCCAGCGGTCGGCGATCATCAGCATCGTCGACGTGAGCGAGATGACGGAATTGCGCCGCATCAACGACGAGGTCTTGCGCCTCAACCGCGAACTGGCCAGCAACATGAAGCGCCTGAAGGAGGCGCAGGACGAGTTGGTGAAGAAGGGCCGCATGGAACAGCTGGGACAGCTGACCGCGACCGTGGCGCACGAACTGCGCAATCCGCTGGGTGCAGTGCGCACCTCTGCCTTCCTCATGGAGCGCAAGCTCAAGGGCAAGGGCACGGACGTGGAGCCGCAGATCGAGCGCATCAACAAGGGCATCATCCGCTGCGACAACATCATCACGCAGCTTCTGGATTTCTCGCGCACCAAGCAACTGAATTGCCAGTCCGGCGACCTGGACCAGTGGCTGGCGCAGGTGCTGGATGAGGAAGCAAAGAAATTGCCGGCGGCTGTCACCATCACGTGCGACCTGGGGTTGGAGGGGCGCAGCGTGCCGTTTGATCCGGCCCGCCTGCAGCGGGCTGTCGTGAACCTGATGGCGAATGCCTGCGAGGCGCTGGTGGGGCAGGGCGATGATCCGGCGAAATTCGCGCGGCCTGATCCTGTGATTACCGTGACGACATCCTTCCGTGATGGCGGGGCCGTGATTGCGGTGCGCGACAACGGCCCGGGCATCACGCCGGAGGTTCTGGAGCGTATCCGCGAGCCGCTGTTCACCACCAAGAGCTTCGGCACGGGGCTTGGCGTTCCGGCAATCGAGCAGATCACCATCCAGCATGGCGGACGCCTCGACGTCTCATCGACGCCGGGTGAGGGCGCGCTGTTCTCGATGTGGCTGCCGCTCACGGTGCCTCAGCCCGAGGCCACGGACGCGGCGTGAGGCACGCGTGCAGCTGAGATTCTGAACGGAGTTTCCGCGCTAGTGCTTCAATTCCACCACGACGTCGCCTGATACGGGATCGGTGACGCCGAGGCCGTTGCCCTGATCTTCCAGCATGTCGCGAATCTTGTCGAGCATGCCGATCATCTGCGGCCGGGCGGATACAATGCTGTCGAACGAGTCCCACTTGGCCACGAGGCAATAGGCGCGGTCCCCCGTCTTCACCAGTGCACCTTCGCGCAGTCCGGCGATAGCCTGCGCTGTGCGATGGAATTCCACGAAGTCCTTTTCGCGGGCCGGCTTCACCTTGAAACGAACGATGTTGTAGGCGGTCATGACGTCCTCCATGGAGGTTGCACGCACCCGGGTACGGGGGACGTTACGCCAATGCGCCGCGCATTTCCATGACCGTCCTGAAAACGCAAATGGCCGGGCAAGGGCCCGGCCATCTGGATGTTCACGTTGGCAACCGGATCAGCCGATCGCCTTCTCCAGGTTCTTGTCCACGGCCTGAATGAAGCCTTCCGTGGTGAGCCACTGCTGTTCGGGGCCGACGAGGACCGCGAGGTCCTTGGTCATCTTGCCTTCCTCGATGGTTGCGACCGTTACCTTCTCCAGCGTCTCGGCGAAGCGGAGAAGCTTGGCGTTGTCATCGAGTTTGGCGCGGTGCTTCAGGCCGCCGGTCCAGGCGAAGATGGACGCGGTCGAGTTCGTCGACGTGGCCTTGCCCTGCTGGTGCAGGCGGTAGTGGCGAGTCACGGTGCCGTGGGCGGCTTCCGATTCCACCGTCTTGCCATCGGGCGTGATGAGCACGGAGGTCATGAGGCCGAGCGAGCCATAGCCTTGCGCCACGAGGTCGGACTGCACGTCGCCGTCGTAGTTCTTGCAGGCCCAGATGTAGCCACCGGTCCACTTCATGGCGGAGGCCACCATGTCATCGATCAGGCGGTGCTCGTAAGTGATGCCCAGCTTCTCGTAGTCGGCCTTGTATTCGGCTTCGTAGATCGCCTGGAAGATATCCTTGAAGCGGCCATCATAGGCCTTGAGGATGGTGTTCTTGGACGAGAAATAGACCGGCAGCTTGCGGCTCTTGCCGTAGGTGAGCGAGGCGCGGGCAAATTCCTTGATGGAGTCATCGAGGTTGTACATGGCCATGGCGACGCCGCCGCCGGGGGCCTTGAACACTTCCTTCTCGATCACCGTGCCATCATCGCCCTTGAAGGTGATGGTGAGCGTGCCCTTGCCGGGGTAGACGAAATCGGTGGCGCGGTATTGGTCGCCGAAGGCGTGGCGGCCGATGATGATGGGCTGAGTCCAGCCCGGCACGAGGCGCGGCACGTTCTTGCAGATGATGGGTTCGCGGAAGATGACGCCGCCGAGGATGTTGCGGATGGTGCCGTTGGGCGACTTCCACATCTGCTTGAGGTTGAATTCCTTCACGCGCGCTTCGTCCGGCGTGATGGTGGCGCACTTCACGCCCACGCCATATTTCTTGATGGCATTGGCGGAATCGACCGTCACCTTGTCCTCGGTCTTGTCGCGGTTTTCGACCGAGAGGTCGTAGTAGTGGAGGTCCACGTCGAGGTAGGGGAGGATCAGTTCCTTCTTGATCTGGTCCCAGATGATGCGGGTCATCTCGTCGCCATCGAGTTCGACGACCGGGTTGGCGACTTTGATCTTGTCCATGCTGACCTCGTTGTGCAGTGCGAAAAACTGCAGCGCCTATAGCAGCGGCAAGGCCATCCCGCAAATGCGACGGAGGGATAAATGCTGGGTCGAACCCGCTTGAGAGACCGTCACCCCAGCCGAAGCCGGGGCAGGGTTTCGATGGCCGTCAGAATCGGCGGTTCACGCCCAGGCGCACGAGGCTGAAATCGACATCGCCCGATTTCACGTCTACCGGATTGGTGAAGCTGGACCGGCCGAGATTGACGTAGAGGTATTCAGCCTTGGCTGTCCAGTTTTCGCCGAGTGCGGTTTCAAGGCCGGCTCCCAGCGTCCATCCCAGCTTGACGTCATCAAACTTGCATTCCGTGCCGCGCGGATCACAGGCACCAATGTCGGCACTGCCGCCGATGTTGCCGATGGCAAGACCGCCGCCGACGAATGGCAGGATCTGGTCCATCGCATAGCCCAACCGCACGCGGCCCGTGCCGAACCAGTCCACGTCCTCGGTACAGCCTTCGGCGATGCACGGCCGTGTGGCGCTCAGGGTTTTGCCGGAAATGCCGGAATAGGAGATGTCGCCTTCAAGACCGAGCACGATGTTGCCGAATTGCCTGTTGGCACCGAGCGTGACGCCGCCGACAAGGCCGCTGACGTCGACATTTTCCTGTGGCGGTCCCACACCGCCGACATAGGTGAAGGTGTTGTCCCCCCAGCCATATCCGGCCTGGGCTCCGAGATAGAAACCTGTCCAATCATAGGTGAGAGGTGTCACATCTGCAGCACTTGCGCAGGCACTGGCGTCAACAGCAAGTCCGGCTGCAAGGCCGAGGGCAAGGTTCAACGTCTTCATCATCATCCTCAAGTCACGAGCCCCCTCGCAGTTCTGCATGTATCAACATCGCCACGAACCGACCTTGGTTTGAGCCAAGTTGCAACCGGACACAAGTGCTACTTCTGGTCGC
>CALMLK010000119.1 GCA_937868035.1 uncultured Alphaproteobacteria bacterium | reverse complement strand
CGTCGTCGATCGCCTGCTTGCCGAGGATCACGATCTCAGGCTTCTCGGCCTCGACCACGCCCTTCAGGATCTTGGCGACCGACAGCGGCTCGACATAGTCGTCATGCTTGACGAGGATGGCGCGGTCGGCGCCCATGGCAAGCGCGGTCCGCAGCGTTTCCTGCGCCTGTGCCGGGCCGATGGTGACGGCAACCACTTCCGTGGCCTTGCCGGATTCCTTCAGGCGAACGGCTTCTTCGACGCCAATTTCGTCGAAGGGGTTCATGGACATCTTGACGTTGGCGAGCTCGACGCCCGACCCATCCGCCTTGACGCGGATCTTCACGTTGTAATCAACGACGCGTTTGACCGCGACCAGGACTTTCATGGGGACTACCTCTCGGGAAAGGTCTTGAAAAAGTGGCCGGACCCTAGTTTCGACAATCCCCCAAGTCAATTCCGCGAACGGCGTGGCTGGCCGGAATGCGACGTTTTGGCAATCTGCCGTGCCGCCCGGGAAATTGAGGAGCGCCGCTCAGCTTTTCAGCAGGGCCACAATACGTTCCAGCGCCGGATCCCTGATGCCCAACGACACGAGATGAGCGTGTGTATTGCGGACATAATCGAGATTGCGGCCTGAAATGCCCTCGCCTTGCCGGATCAGGCCTGCGATCTCGGAGTCGGCGAGACCCGCCGCACACTGATCATGGGCGCGGTCGACCACATAGGTGAGCGCCTGCACGGTCTGGCCCTCCCGGAGGCGCACGGGTTTGAAGACCTCCCGGTAAACCATCGTCACCTGCTCGCGCTTTCGCAGGTAATCCCAGGTCGCGGGCCAGTGTTCGTCCGTCACCTCGAAAGCCATGCCAATGCACGACCCGCCCCGGTCCAGCCCGAAGACGAGCCCGGGCTTTTCCGGCCGCCCCCGATAGTGAAAGGAATAGACACAGAGCTTGCGGTGAAACCCGGCGATGCGCGCCGGGGCCATGCGGCGGTACGGAAAGCCCGGGTTCCACATCAGCGAGCCATATCCGAAAACCCAGTGGGTGGCTGCATCGGCCATGGCCCGGCAGGCCTCAGGTCTTGCGATCGGGCGTGCGGCCGAAATTGGGCGCCGCCGTATCCTGCCCTGCCGCGATGATGCCGCGCCGCACTTCCCGCGCCCGGGTGAAGAGATTGAACAACGTCTCGCCATCGCCCCAGCGGATGGCCCGTTGCAGCATCGACATTTCTTCCATGAAGCGTCCCAGCATTTCCAGCACCGCCTCCCTGTTGTTGAGGAAGACGTCACGCCACATGGTTGGGTCGGAGGCGGCGATGCGTGTGAGGTCACGGAAGCCGCCCGCCGAAAACTTGATGACTTCCGACTGCGTCACCTTTTCCAGATCTGCGGCCGTCGCCACCGAATTATAGGCGATGAGATGCGGCAGGTGGCTGGTCATGGCCAGCACCAGGTCATGATGCTCGGCACCCATGATCTCGACATTCGATCCGAAACCGCGCCAGAAGGCTTCCAGCGCTGCGACCCTGTCCGGCGGCGTTCCGTCGACAGGCGTGAGGATACACCAGCGGTTCTGGAACAACTCTGCAAATCCCGAGCGCGGACCCGACTGCTCTGTTCCGGCAATGGGATGGCCAGGAATGAAATGGGCGTGTGACGGTACATGCGGGCCCACATCACGGATGATCGCGCCCTTCACGGAGCCGACGTCGGTGATGATGGCGCCTGGCGCAACGGCATCCTTGATCGACGCCGCAAGGGCAGCACAGACGCCGACAGGCGCGCACAGGATGATGAGGTCAGCTCCCTTCACCGCATCTGCCGCCGAGGCGTGCAGCGTGTCGGCGAGTTTCAGTTCGGCTGCGACCTTCAGCGTCTCCGCACTCTTGGCATGGCCGCTGATGCTCTTTGCCCCGCCATAGGTACGGATCGCATGGGAGATCGACGAGCCGATCAGGCCAAGGCCGAGGATGGCCACTTTTTCGAACGGCTGCGTCACGACATGAATTCCTTGAGGGCGGCGACAACGGCGCGGTTGGCCTCTTCATCGCCCACCGACAGGCGGAGCGCACGCGGAAGCCCATAGGCCTCCATGCGCCGCGCGATGATTCCCCGGTCCTGCAGGAAGGCGTCCGCCGCAGGTGCAGGCTTCGCATCCGGAAAATTGAGCAGCAGGAAATTGCCGACGCTGGGCGTGACGGTGATTCCGAGTTTGCCGATTTCCGCCGCAAGCCAGGAAAGCCACATGCTGTTGTGAGCCACGGCCTTGTCCACGAAGGTCTGGTCTTCCATCGCGGCGACCCCCGCCAGGATCGCACCCGTCGTCACATTGAAGGGACCGCGGATCCGGTTCAGCACATCAACAACGTGGGCCGGGCCGTAGAGCCAGCCTAGGCGCAAGGCCGCAAGGCCGAATATCTTCGAGAACGTCCGGGTCATGACCACGTTCTCGTGCTCGCTGACGAGTGCGATGCCCGATTCATAATCGTTGGCCCGCACGAATTCCGCATAGGCCGCATCGAGGACCAGCAGCACATGAGCGGGCAGACCCGCATGCAGGCGCTTCACTTCGCTGAACGGAATGTAGGTGCCCGTCGGATTGTTCGGGTTGGCGATGAAGACCATGCGCGTGTGCGGCGTCACCGCGGCAAGGATGGCGTCCACATCAGCGGTCTGGTTCTTCTCCGGAGCCACCACCGCCTTGGCACCATTGGATGCAATGGCGATCGGATAGACCAGGAAGCCATACTGGCTGTAGATCGCCTCGTCGCCTTCGCCGAGATAGGCGTGGGCGAGGAGTTGCAGCAATTCGTCGGAACCCGCGCCGCAGACAATCCGCTCGGCTGACAAGCCGTAGCGTTGCGCGATGGCGGTGCGGAGCGCGCTGGCGCTGCCGTCGGGATAGCGTTCCAGCGTGGCGGCGGAGGCGCGATAGGCCTCAACCGCCTTCGGGCTTGCGCCGAGCGGAGACTCGTTCGACGACAGCTTGTAAATCTTCGCGCCCTTGGCCGCGCTCTTGCCGGGCACATAGGGCTCAATGCCAAGGATGCCGGGGCGGGGTTGGGGCCGCCCGGGTGTTGCGGTTGTCATGTGATCTAAACCTCGATGGCGGACGCATAGCGCCCGGCGACCTTCAGGCCAAGCCCGGGATTGGAGCGCGCCAGTCCCACGAGCGGGCTTTCATGCTCGGAATACCAGCCCGCCAGCGCCGACAGGCGGTAGGGGCCGGATTTCAGTTGCCAGAGCGGCTGCGGCGCAAAATCCCGCGGCAGATTGCCCTTGCTGATGATCAGCGTCTCATCTTCGCCCGTCGGCTGTGCCGGCGACACCCCGATCACCAGCAGCTTGGGCACGCCCTCTTCCTTGAGAGCGGGCAGGGCCGCAATCACCTGGGCGCGGCCGGCATGGCCGTGCACGAACGGGTCAATCCAGTCCGAGTCCGTCTCCACGATGCACAGGTCGGCGGGGTTCGCATTCACCTGCATCATCGCCTGGCCGGCGTCGCGCCATTCCTCAACCGGGAAGCGTCCGAAATGATCACGGATGCGCAGGCGGTGCCCCATGGCCTGTGCTGTCTTTCGTCCCACGTGAATGGCAACCTTCGCCTGCTTCAGCGTCGCCTCGCTGACGATGGCCCGCCAAAGACGCACCAGTAACTGCGGTTCGGTCTGGCTTCGCCGTGCGACCAGACGTTTCAGAATCTGCATTTCACGGCCTGGCCGGAGGGGCGAAGCGACAGCCTGCGGATCACCCGCTTTCGCCGCAATGACGCCGTCCACCAGGGCGATGCGCTTCTCCAGCAGGTCCAGCAGGGCATCATCGACGCCGTCGATGGCGCGGCGCACGTCGTCCAGATGGGGCGTCGAAGAGGGTTCGCTGGAGGCTGTCATCGGACCGATTCAATGTCTGAGCCAAAAGACATAACCCACGGTGCAGGCAGTGGGAACAGGCATTTCCTAGAATTCGGATGAAGTGCCGGGCGCGCGCCCGAGAGGCTGCGGCGAGGGCAGCAGCACGGGCCGGAGCCGCGGCACAAGCCGACGCACCCGCTTGCCGGAGGAGAAGGCATAGACCTGCTTCATCGCTTCCACGATCATCACGCCGCCAAAACGGCCGAAAGCGCGCTTGCCGACCGTCTCCATGGCCGATGCCGCTTTCAGAATGGAGGGTGACCGCAACGGCGCCAGCATCAGCGCCTCCGATGACCACGTCACGGAAAACCGCGCTTCCTTCAAAAGCGCCAGCAACTGCCGCCGCGAAAAGGGCTGGCCATGGCCGAAGGGCGAAGCTTCCGAAGACGACCACAGGCCGCGCCGGTTGGGCACCACGAGGTAAACTTTCCCTTGTGGCGCCAACACACGCCACACCTCCTGCAACATGTCGAGCGGGCTGTCGGAAAGTTCAAGCCCATGCACAACCACTGCATGATCAATCACGCTTTCGAGGAGTGGCAGGTCGCCATCATCCACCAGGGCGGCGCGTGACTGTTCCCCCGCGGGCCAATGCAGCACACCCTGGCGTGCCAGCATGAAGGACAGGGAAACGGCATCCTGCGGCATGGCGAGATCGAGATAGGGATGGGCAAATCCCAGTCCCATCACTGTCTGTCCGGCATGAACGGCAATACGTGGCGCGAGCGTGCGGTTGATCAGCATCCGTGCCGACTGGCCGAGCGGCGTCTGGTAGAATTCGCGGAGATCGACCACGTCCATCGCCCCAATCTAGGGGCTGCGGCGAAAAAATGCAGCAGTCGGCTTTGCCGGATGGAAAACATGGTGTAGGCAGGCCACCATGTCCAATCTCGATGTCCACCAGTTCATTTGCCGCCAGGATAACTATGGCGTGCTCGTCCACGACAGCCGCACCGGCACCACGATTTCAATTGATGCACCTGATGCAACCGCCATCACGGACCAATTGAAGAAGCGCGGCTGGCAGCTCACCCACATCCTCACCACGCACCACCACGAGGATCACGTCGCGGGCAACCTCGAACTCAAGGACGTCTTCGGCTGCCGCATCATCGGACCCGAGGCCGAGAAGGACAAGATCCCCGGCATTTCGCAAACGGTGAAGGGCGGCGACGTTCTGCAGCTGGCCCACCGCCCTGTGAAGGTCTTCGCCTGCCCCGGTCACACCCTCGGCCATGTGGCCTATCACTTCTCCGATGACTATCTGCTGTTTGCCGCGGATACGTTGTTTTCGCTGGGCTGTGGCCGCGTCTTCGAGGGCACGGCGGCGCAGATGTATGAGTCGGTCAACCAGTTCCGCACCCTGCAGGGCATGACATCCGTCTATTGTGGCCACGAATATACCGAAGCCAATGCGAAGTTTGCGCTCACCATCGAGCCGGGCAACCGCGATCTGGTTCGCCGGGCCATGGAAGTGCGTCAGCTCCGCGAGCAGGGTAAGATGACCTGTCCCACGACCATCGGTGATGAGTTGCGGACCAATCCCTACCTGCGTTGCAACGCGCCGGAGATCCGCAAGGTGCTCGGCATGGAGTCTGCGACGGATGCTGAAGTCTTCGCGGAAATCCGCGAGCGCAAGAACAGGTTCTGACGGCAGGCCTCAGGTCTTCCGGAAGATCATGTCCTTGGCCGCGGTCAGGGCGCCTCCCATGATGAGAAGGCAGGCGACGCCGATGGACCAGTGGAAGGTGGCAAATCCTGCCAGCAGCAGGACCACCGTGGACAGCAGCGGCGCCGCATAGGACGAAGCCCCGAGGACCATGGGATCGCCATGCTTCATGCCGAAGTCCCAGGCATAGAAGGCAGCTCCCACTGGCAGGAGCCCAAGGCCCAGGATCGCCAGCCACTGTTGTCCGCTGAGCGGCCACACCGTCGTCTCCAGAAGCATGTGTGCCGAAAGCGCAACGAGCCCCGTGGCAATGCAGAAACCCGCCACGATGTCCGAGGGGATTTTGCCATAGCGCCGGATCGACACCGAATAGGCCGCCCAGAACATGGCATAGGGCAGCGCAATCATGTGGCCCAACTGCAGGCCGTTTGAAAGTCCGATGCCCTGCCCCTTGCTCACCACCAGATAGGCGCCGAGAAGCCCGAGGGCAGCACCTGCGAGGTGATGCGTCTTCAGTTTCTCGCCCGGAAGGAACCCGGCAAAGAGCACGATGAAGAGCGGCCACAAATAGGCGATGAGGCTCACCTCCACGACAGGCGCATTCTGCACCGCCATGAAATAGAGGAAATGCGAGCCGAACAGTCCCGCCACATTGTGCAGCCACACCCCCGGCGGATGTTGCAGCAGAACGCGCGCCGCCCCCCGCCTGAACGGCCAGCTGAGCACCCCGACAAGGCCACCGATCAGGAAACTCATTCCCGTGAGTTGCAGGGGCGGAATGGCACCGGCGAGCTTTGAGAAGAAGGCGAGAAGCCCCCACATCAGCACGGCGGTGAAGCCGATCAGGGTTGCGGTTGTCTTGGTCATGCCATGGACCCGCTCAAACCTGCCCGTTTCCTTTTTCGTTCGAGCCATTGCCCACCGAAGATCGAGATGATGACGGCAGCAATGATGACGGCGCCACCCATGAACGAGGACCGTTCGGGCTGTTCACCCACGAAGATCCAGGGCCACATCGGATTGAGCACCGCATCCAGCATGGCAATGAGCGCCAGCGTCACGGCGGGCACGGAGCGTGCGCCCTTGATGTAGAAGATGAGCGGGATCGACAACTGCAAGGGTCCCATCAGGGCAAGCAGCAAGACTTCGCGAAGGCCGACGTTGAAGCCGCCACCCGGCCGCACATCAAGTCCCATGACATAGGGAACCACAAAGCCGAGGATGCCTGCGGCAAAGAATGAAAGAAATCCGCCCGCGCAGATGGCAGGCGTCATGTCGACGCCGCGATACCGGCGCAGGGCCAGTGTTTGCCCTGCAAATGTCATGGGCACGCAGATGGAAATGAGGATCCCCGCGAGGTTTCCTCCTTCCAGCTTTTCCCACGCGATGATGCCGACGCCTGCCATGGCCAGTGCCGCAGCAAGCCACGCCGCAAGGCCGGGCCGTTCACCGGTGACCCAGGGGCTGAGCAGCCCCGTGAAGATCGGTGACGAGGCGCCGATGACCGAGATCGTCGCCGTGCTGACGAGTGTGAGTGAGGTGACATAGAGCGTCGAGCCGAGGGCGAAGAACCCGGCGGAGAAACAAAGGGCCACCAGTGGAATGATCCTGAAGCTGGACCACAGGTCCCGGCCATAGACCACCACCAGGTAACACAGGAGCACAACGGCCATCCAGAACCCCCGCCAGCAATTGAGTTGCCAGCCATCCAGCCCCGGCATGAGCCGCACGAACAGGCCGGAGAGCGACCAACCCAGCGTGGCGAGCAGCACGAAGCCGATGCCCTGTCCGTAGGATTGACGCGCCGTTGATTCCATCTCTCGGCCATACCACGGGCTCGCGCCCGGATGTGACAGCAAAAGGCGTCATGCCTGCCGCCTGTTGCGGCGGGTTGTCTGGTCTCTCCTGCAATGTTAGCTGCCACTCCATGGATTTCTCCGCACTGCCCGTCCACGAACTTGCGGCTTTGGCGACGGCCGTCTGCTGGGCCGCGACCAGCCTGATCGCTGCCGTGCCTGCCGGCCACCTCGGCGCCGTCGCCTTCAGCCGCTTGCGGCAGGTGTCGGTGGCAACGCTGCTTGCCGCCTTGGTCTGGGCGACGGGCCGCTGGCAGAACCTCTCTCCCCACGACCTGGCCCTGCTCATGGCATCGGGCGTGATCGGCATCTTCGTGGGCGATTCGCTGCTGTTCACCGCACTGAACCGCCTGGGGCCGCGCCGCTCCAGCATCCTCTTTGCCCTCAATGCCCCCATGGCTGCGGTGTTGGGCTACGCCTTTCTCGGCGAGACCCTGTCGCCCCTTGCGGTTCTTGGCATTGCCGTCTGCGTGGCGGGCGTCATGCTGGCGATCTTCTTCGGCAAGCGCGCGGGCAACACCCACGTCTTTGAGCAAGGCAAGGGGCCGCTCTGGATCGGCGTGGCGCTCGGTCTTGGTGCGGCGCTGGGCCAGGCCATCGGTTCGGTGATTGCCCGCCCCCTCATGGCAGGCGGGCTTGATCCTTTCGTCGCTTCCATGGTGCGGATCGGCGTGGCAGGCCTCTGCCTCAGCGGCTTCCTGCTTCTCCCCATTCCGACCATCCGGCAGAAAAATCCCCTGACGATGAAGATTGCGCTGCTCACCGTGGGCAGCGGCGTGCTCGCCATGGGCGTCGGCATGACGTTGCTGCTCTATGCTTTCTCTGGCGGCAAGACCGGCATTGTCTCGACCCTTTCCGCCACCTCGCCCGCGATGGTGCTGCCGCTGTTGTGGATCACCACAAGACAAAGGCCGGCCGCGGGCGCATGGCTCGGGGCGGGCCTTGTGATCTGCGGCATGGCGCTGCTCTTTGCAGGCCGCACCTAGACGTGTGCGTCAGGCACGGAGCTTGACGTTCTCCGGATCGTAGGGGCTTTCCGCCACCACCGTTGCCTTGAACATGGAACCGAGGATCTTGATCTCGAGTTCGGTGCCCAAAGCTGCGTGCTCCGGCTTCACCATGGCGAGAGCCAGTGACTTGTTCACGCGGAAACCGAAGCCGCCATTGGTGGCGCGGCCCACGAGCTGACCCTTGGCGTAGACGGGTTCGGACCCGCGCACATCCGAGTCGCTGTCCTTGATGCCATGCACTTCCATGGTGACGAAGTTCCAGCCCAGTCCCTTTTCACGGCCCGCAACAAGCGCGTCCCGGCCAATGAACTGGCCCTTGTTGGGATGCACGAAACGATCCAGCGCCGACTCATAGGCGGAATACTCGATGGAAAGTTCGCGCGGCACCAGCCGGTAGCTCTTTTCAATCGAGAGCGACGACATGGCCTTGATGCCATAAGGACGGATGCCGAATTCCTTGCCCGCCTCCATGAGGAGATCGAACAACGCAACCTGCTGCTCGATCGGATGATGGAACTCGTAGCCCAGTTCGCCGACAAAGTTCACGCGCAGGCAGTGGCTGGATACGGGCCCGACGCTGATCTGCTTGCCCGACAGCCACGGGAAGGCCTCGTTGGAAAGATCGGTCGAGGTGAGCTTCTGCAGGAGCTTGCGGGAATTGGGGCCCGCGATCACCAGCACGCCGAGGCGCGTCGTGATCGGGTTCAGCCGGACGGAACCGTCCGTGGGGCAGAGCTTGTGGAGATAGTCATGGTCATGCCGCTCGTAGGCACCGGCCGAGACCAGGTAGAAGCGGCCCGGCTGCCATTCATAGACTGTGAATTCAGCGCGCACGCCGCCGCGCGGCGTCAGCAGATGGCAGAGCGCGATGCGGCCCTGCTTCTTCGGGATCTTGTTGGCGAGGATCGATTCCAGCCATTCCCGCGCCTTCGGTCCCGACACTTCCATCTTGGCGAAGGCCGACATGTCCTGCAGGCCGACGCTGTCCATGACGGCACGGCACTCTTCGCCGACGAAACGGAAATAGTTGGAGCGGCGGAAAGACCACTTTTCCTTGATCTTGCCGTCATCGGCGGCAGCACTGTGATTGTGGTTGGTGAGGACGTCGGGAGAATTGATCTCCTCCTTCGACAGTCCATAACCCTTCGGCGCAAACCAGCCCGGACGTTCCCACCCGTAAACGGAGCCGAACACAGCGCCCAGATCCTTCATCCGGCCATAGCACGGCGTGGTCTTGAGCGGACGGGCGGCAACCCGTTCTTCATCCGGATAATGCGGCGTGAAGACGTTGGCGTAGGCTTCCTCGTTCTTGATCTTGAGGTAGCCGCGCGTGGCATAGGGGCCGAAGCGGCGCGGATCGACGCCCATCATGTCGATGGTGGGTTCGCCGTCCACGATCCATTCCGCCAACTGCCAGCCAGCACCGCCGGCGGCGGTGACGCCGAAGGAATGACCCTCGTTCAGCCAGAAATTCTTGAGGCCCGGTGCCGGGCCGATGATGGGGTTGCCGTCGGGCGTATAGGCGATGGCGCCATTGTAGACTTTCTTGATGCCCACTTCACCGAAAGCCGGAACGCGCGTGATCGCCGTTTCGATATGCGGGGCAAGGCGGTCGAGGTCTTCCTGGAAGAGTTCGTATTCGCTCTCGTCGGAGGGACCATCCATGTAGCAGCAGGGTGCGCCCTTCTCATAGGGACCGAGCAGCAGGCCACCGTTTTCCTCGCGCATGTACCAGGAGGAGTCGGCTTCACGCAGCACGCCCATTTCCGGCAGGCCCTTGGCCTGGCGTTCGCGGATGGCGGGATGCGGCTCGGTGACGATGTACTGGTGCTCGACAGGAATGACCGGCACGTCGAGGCCGACCATGGCGCCCGTCTTGCGGGCGAAGTTGCCGGAGCATGAAATCACGTGTTCAGCAACGATCTCGCCCTTGTCGGTCGTGACAGTCCACTTGCCGTCGTCGCGCTGGGTGATCGCCGTCACCGTGGTGTTGCGGTAGATTTCCGCGCCGCGCGAACGCGCTCCCTTGGCCAGCGCCTGCGTCAGGTCGGCGGGCTGGATGTAGCCGTCATCCGGATGCTGGATGGCGCCGATGATGCCATCGGTCTCGCACAGCGGCCAGATCTCCTTCACCTGCTCGGGCGTCAGGATGTTGACCTTGACGCCGATCGTTTCGGCAACACCGGCATAATACATGAACTCGTCCCAGCGGTCCTTGGTACGGGCGAGGCGGATGTTGGAGACCTTGCTGAAGCCGACGTGCTGGCCCGTTTCCTTCTCCAGTTCCTGATAGAAGCGGACCGAGTATTTGTGGATCTGCCCCACCGAGTAGGACAGATTGAAGAGCGGCAACAGTCCCGCGGCATGCCAGGTGGACCCCGACGTCAACTCCTTGCGCTCAATCAGCACAACGTCGCTCCAGCCCTTCTTGGCCAGATGGTAAAGGGTGGACACACCGACGACACCGCCGCCGATCACCACTGCACGCGCTTCTGTCTTCATGGAAAAACCTGCTCTCGAGATCCGGGATAATGACTCAACACCTAAGTGAGAAAAACTCAACAGGCGTGAAGGCCAGCGACAGCGCCTTGGCGGATTGCGACACGCGTCTCTTAGCCGCTGAAGCCACCCGACTTGAGGAAAGCCACCTCCTCCGGGCGTGACCGGCGGCCCAGAACGGCATTGCGGTGCGGAAACCGGCCAAAGCGCGCAATGATGTCGCGGTGCACCTTGGCCCAGTGGACCATCGCGCCCAGTCCCATCACGGTAAACAGGCTGACAGCCCGTTCCTGGCAATCCAGGTCCTCGGCATGCTCGAAGGGCATCACGAACCACATGGCCAGCGGTGGCGGCATGGATTGGTGATCACCGCGCGCGACCGACGCCTTGGCCACCTGCAGCGCCTTGGCATCACCCGCGAAGGCCAGCGCCGAATTGCGGTGGATGTTGCGCGATACCTGATCCAGGAGAAGGACAAGGCCAAGCGACCCCCGCGCCGTCGCCGTCCAATGGTCGAAGCTCCCCAACCGCGCTTCGCGCAGGCTGGCTCCGAATCGGACGGAAAGCATTCCGTCGAACACGGCATCCTTGGTGAACCAGCGGCTTTCCCCCGCCTCCAGCCAGACGGCAATCATCTCATCCGGTGTCATGGCAGACCTCCCCTCAGGACGTGCGCGGCCGAAGCTCCATGTGACGGCAGATGAAGGCCGCAAGACCAGTCACGTCATCGCGATCGAACACGGGAACGGTGGTGCCCTGCACCGGTCCGTTGGCCGCAACCGCAACCACGGTGGGATCGTCGCCCGCCAGCAAGGGGTGGTCAAGGGCGAGATTGCGGACCTCAATCTTGTCGTGGTGATCGCGCTTGTAGCCTTCCACGATCACCAGGTCGCAGGGGTGCAGCCGGGCCAACACCTGTTCCAGCGATGGCGGTTCCTGGCCGCGCAATTCATGGATGATGGCCGTGCGGTCACGGCTGATGACGGCAACTTCCGTGGCACCCGCCTTGCGGTGGCGGAAGGAGTCGCGGCCCTCGTGATCGATGTCGAAGGAATGATGTGCATGCTTGACCGTCGACACGCGATAGCCCTGCTCGGTCAGGATGCGGACAAGACGTTCGACGAGGGTTGTCTTGCCCGAGTTCTTGAATCCGGCAACGCCGATCACCTTCTGGCTCATGACATGCAATCCTTTCCGCTGGCAGCGGCCATCCTACCGGCCATGACATTCCGTGAAGCATCTATCACAAACCATTGATTGATCACGCCGCACCTTTTGTCCTACCCACAGGCGTCATCGGAGACATCTCGTGCCCCACGCACCCCAGGTCAGACATCCGGCGGTGCAGCTTGCGATCGCCCTTGCCGTCAGCGCTTCCGTTGGCGCCTTCGCCCATGAGGCGGGCATCGACCCGATGACCACGGTGTTCTGGCGCTGTTTCTTTGGCGCGGTCTTCCTCGGATCGTGGTGCCTTGCCTTCGGTTACCTCAAGCGCGACGCGCTCAAACCCCGTAACCTCCTCCTCGCCATGCTCGCCGGGGCCTTCCTCGCTTTCTGCTGGGTCACGCTTTTCACGGCATTCCGGATCACCTCCATAGCGACGGCGACGCTGGTCTTCCAGAGCTATCCGTTTCTCCTCGTGCTGGGCGGTGTACTGGTGTGGCGTGACACTCTCAGCCTCGATGAATTCATCTGGATGGTCTTGGCCTTTGGTGGCGTGGCCCTGGCCAGCGGCGCCCTGGGAGCGAGCCACGCCGACAGCGGCAACTGGCTTCTCGGCACACTCCTCGCCGTGATCTCAGCCGCCGCCTATGTGGTGACCACAATGATCACCCGTGTCATTCGCAATCAGCGCCCTGAGGTGACGATGATGATGCAGGCCCTGACCGGAGCCCTGATCCTCGCCCTGCTGGCTGACTTTCACCAGGCGCTCAGCCTGCGCAGCTGGGGCTGGCTTGTGGGCATGGGCGTGATCCACACCGGCGTGGTGATGGTGGCCATGTACGCCACCTTTCCGCTGCTCCCCACCCGCGTCATCGCCATCATGAACTTCGTCTATCCCGCCGCCGTGATTCTGATCGACTGGCTGGCCTACGACAGACTGCTTTCGCCCCTGCAGTTTGTCGGCCTTGGCTTCATCTGTCTCGCGACGCTGGGGATGAACCTGAAGTGGCGCATCTTGCCAGCGCGGACGTAGCGCGCCTGATCAGGCCAGTTGCTGCTCGGCCAAAGCCAGATCCGCTGGCGTGTTGAGGTTGAGAAACGGATCGACAGGCTCCGTCTCCCATGCGGCGGCGGCCACATCGAACACGACGGCGAGGTCCATCACCCGCTGCATGGTGCGGGCGCGCATCAATTCGTCGAGCTTGCAGCCGATGGCGGAAGACCAGAGTCCGGTCAGATGATGGACCTGCCCGCCGCTTGCCGCCACGGCAGCACCCGTCTGCGCGCCTGCGTCGGCAAGGCGCGCAACAAGGTTGAGGGGCAGGAATGGCGAATCCGATGGTACCGTGAGGACGGCGTCAAAACCCTCGCGCTGGCCGAGGCAGAGCACCGCATGCAGTCCGGCAAGAGGCGTTCCCGTGTCCAGCACGTCCGCCACCACACGCTGCCCGAAGCGGGCAAAGCGTGCCGCGTCTCCATTGGCGTTGATGACGACCTCTTCCACCTGTGGCGCGATGCGCGAGATCACCCGTTCCATGAGCGTGATGCCGCCAAGCGTGACAAACGCCTTTTCCTGCCCACCCATGCGGCGCGACTGTCCGCCCGCGATGATCGCCCCCAGCACACGCATGCTCACACCACGGGCATGTGGGGATAGAGCCGGTTCGGCGGC
>CALMLK010000118.1 GCA_937868035.1 uncultured Alphaproteobacteria bacterium | reverse complement strand
CATCAACCTCACCAATCACACCTATTGGAACCTGTCGGGCGGCGTCCGCAACGCCTTCGATCATGACATGCGGATCGATGCGGGAGGCTTCCTGCCCTTGAACGATCTGCTGCTGCCGTCGGGCGAAATCCGCAATGTCGATGGCACCCGCTGGGACTTCCGCAAGCCCCGCAAGGTTGCCGAGAACTATGACAATTGCTGGGTGCTGGATGGCCAGCGCGGCCAACTCCGCCACGGCCTCACCTTGCGCGATCCCGTCTCGGGCCGCCGCATGGAGGTGTGGACCACCGAGGCCGGCATGCAGATGTACACCGCCTGGCACTGGAACGAAGACATGCCCGGCCGCAACGGTCCGCTGAAGCAATACGCGGCCATTGCCATCGAACCGCAGAACTTCCCCGACGCGCCCAACCACGCCAATTTCCCGTCAGCCGAGCTGCGCCCCGGCGAAACCTACCGTCACCGCATGGAATGGCGGTTCTCGAGCGGATCATGACAAGGCCCATCGTCTATCACATCCCCGTCTGCCCCTTTTCTCAACGCCTTGAAATCCTCCTTGCACTGAAGAACAAGGTGGATGCCGTGGAATTCCGCGTGGTGGACATCACCCGGCCGCGTGACCCCGCCCTGCTGGCCAAGACGCGCGGCACCACGGCCCTTCCCGTGCTTGAGACGCCGGACGGCAAGGTCATCAAGGAAAGCCTCGTTCTGCTGCGCTATCTGGAAGATATTTTCCCGGCGCCGCAGATTGCCCAGTCCGACCCTTATGCGCGCGTTGTCGAGAACATGCTGATTGCGATGGAAGGCGGCCTCGTCAACGCCGGCTACCGCTTCGTGATGAATCAGGACCATGCAAAACGCGAGGACCTGGCCGCCGCCATGACGGCGCAATACGCGCAACTCGACGGCTTCCTGCAGCAGCATTCGCCCGATGGCACGTTCCTGTTCGAGACGTTCGGCCTCGCGGAATGCGTCTACACGTCGATGTTCATGCGCTTCTGGTTCCTCGAATATTACGAGGACTACGACATTCCGGAGAATCTCGGGCGGGTGAAGCGCTGGCGCGATGCGTGCCGGGCCCACCCCGCCGCCCAGCAGGTGAGCGAAGAGGAAATCGTCAAATCCTATTATGATTATGCGCAGGGTGCCGGAAACGGCGCGTTGCTGCCCGGCCGCAAGCGGTCGAGCTTCGTCTTCGAACCGCACTGGAAGACGCGCCCCTGGCCACCGCGCGGCAAGTGGAATGGCACCGCCAGCGATGAAGCGCTCGGACTGGCCTGATCTCACAGGAAATTATACGGGTCCACATCCACCTGTAGCGCCAGCGAGCCCTTCGGCTTCACGCCCTCCAGCCACTGTTTCAGGAAGCCCTGGATATTCACCTCGCGTTTCGCCTTCACCAGGAACCGCCAGCGGTGCCGGCCGCGCACCAATGCAATGGGCGCCTGCGCCGGCCCCAGCACCGTCACCCCCTCGGCCATCGGCACGATATTGCTTAAGCCCCGGGCAAATCGCTCCGTAGACGGAGCATCCTCGCCCGAAATGATGATCGCCGCCAGCCGCCCATAGGGAGGTAAGCCGGCACTCTCGCGGATCAGCTTCTCTTGATCGAGGTATGCATCGCGTTCGCCCTTCCGCAGCGCCTGCATCAGCGGATGTTCCGGCAGGTAGGTCTGCACCAGCGCCCGGCCCGGCTTTTCGCCGCGTCCCGAGCGCCCCGCCACCTGCGCCATCAAGGCCCACGTCCGCTCTCCACCGCGCGGATCGCTCGACTCCAATGCAAGATCGGCATCGACAACACCCACCAGCGTCAGGTGCGGAAAGTGGTGGCCCTTCGCCACCAGCTGCGTGCCGATGACCAGGTTGTAGTGCCCGTTCTCGACGTCAGCCAACGCATCCTTCAGCAGCGTACCGCGTGACAGGTCGCTCGACAGAACTCCGATGCGCGCGCCCGGAAAGCGTGCCGCCGCCTCTTCCGCCAGCCGCTCGACGCCAGGCCCCACCGGCACCATTTTGCCCTCCGTCTGGCACTTGGGGCAGGCCTGCGGCATCGGCTCCAGATGCCCGCAGTGATGGCACATCAATTGTTTGCGGAAGCGATGCTCGACCAACGACGCCGCGCAATTGGGGCATTCCAGCCGGTGCCCGCAGGCGCGGCACAGCGTCAGCGGCGCATAGCCGCGGCGGTTGAGAAACAGCAGCGCCTGATCGTCGGATGCCAGCGTCGCCTGGACAGCGGCAAACAGCGGCTCCGAGATCCACTGCCCCGGTTCCATCTTCACACTCCGCATGTCGATGAGCGAGATTTCCGGAAGCTCCGGCCGCCCGTGCCGGTCCTTCAGTTTCACCACGCCATAGCGCCCGCGATCGACATTAACGAGCGACTCGAGTGACGGCGTCGCCGACGACAGCACCACCGGAAACTTGCCGATGGCGCCATAGAGCACCGCCATGTCGCGCGCATGATAGGGCACACCCTCATCCTGCTTGTAGGCGCTCTCATGCTCCTCATCGACGACGATGAGCCCGAGTTTCTTCCACGGCAGGACGAGTGCCGAGCGCGCGCCGGTGGTCCGGGCGACCTGGGCGATGGCCAGGTC
>CALMLK010000117.1 GCA_937868035.1 uncultured Alphaproteobacteria bacterium | reverse complement strand
CACGATGGTTCTGGCCCCGGGCGATGAAGGCCTGGTGAAGATCCACATGCCTTACGCCGGCAAGTACTAAGAGGAGTCTGACCCATGCCACGCGCAAAAGGCGGCGTTGTTGCCCGCCGCTCCCACAAGAAGGTCATGGCCCGCGCCAAGGGCTACTTCTCCCGCCGCAAGAACGTTTTCCGCGTTGCCGTGCAGGCTGTCGAGAAGGCGGAACAATACGCCTACATCGGCCGCCGCCAGAAGAAGCGCAACTTCCGCGCCCTCTGGATCCAGCGCATCAACGCCGGCACCCGCGAACTCGGCCTCACCTACGGCCGATTTATCAACGGCCTCGACAAGGCCGGTATCGAAGTGGACCGCAAGGTCCTCGCCGATCTCGCAGTGCATGACAAGGCCGCCTTCGGCGCGCTTGTCGAGAAGGCCAAAGCCGCTCTCGCGTAAGTCCTGAACTTACGAAACGTCATTCACCGGGCCTTGAGGGGGAGAGCAATCTCCCGTACTCAGGGCCCGGTTTTATTTTGAGGATTCACGATGTCGTTGGAAACGCTGGAGCAGGACACGCTCGCGCAGGTGAATGCCGCTGCCGATGAGGCAGCACTGGAAGCCGTGCGCGTGGCCGCCCTCGGCAAGAAGGGCACCATCTCCGAGCAGATGAAGGGCCTGGGCGCGCTCTCGCCCGACGAGCGCAAGAGTTTCGGCGCCGCCCTCAACCTCATCAAGGACAAGGTGAGCGACGCCATCGCGTCGCGCAAGGCGGCGCTGGCCGACAAGGCGCTGAACGAACGCCTCGCCCGCGAGACGGTTGACGTGACGCTTCCCGCCCGCGGCGAACTCAAGGGAACGATCCATCCCGTCTCCCAGGTCTGGGAAGAGATCGTGCAGATTTTCGGCGACCTCGGCTTCGCCGTGGCGGAAGGCCCGCACATCGAGGACGACTTCCACAATTTCGATGCCCTTAACATGCCGCCCGAACACCCGGCGCGGCAGGAGCACGACACCTTCTATTTCCACGAGAAGCCGGATGGCAGCCGCATGGTGTTGCGCACCCACACCTCGCCGGTGCAGATCCGCACCATGCTCTCGCAGAAGCCGCCCATCCGCATCATCGCACCGGGCCGCACCTTCCGCTCCGACTCGGACATGACGCACACGCCCATGTTCAATCAGGTGGAAGCGCTGGTGATCGACGAGTCGACGCACATGGGCCACCTGAAATGGGTGCTGCATGAATTCTGCAAGGCCTTCTTCGAGGTGAACGATGTGAAGATGCGCTTCCGCGCCTCGCACTTCCCCTTCACCGAACCTTCCATGGAAGTGGACATCCAGTGTTCGTGGAAGGACGGTCAGGTGAAGATCGGCGAGGGCAACTCCTGGCTCGAAATCCTGGGCTCCGGCATGGTGCATCCGAACGTGATCAAGGCAGGCGGACACGATCCGGCCAAGGTGCAGGGCTTTGCCTTCGGCATGGGCATCGACCGCGTGGCCATGCTGAAATACGGCATTCCGGATTTGCGCGCCTTCTTCGAGTCAGACCTGCGCTGGCTTCGTCACTATGGATTCAAATCACTGCAAGTGCCGACCCTTGCAGGAGGACTGTCATGAAGTTTCATGGTTCATTCGATGAACTGAAGCGCCATGTCGAGTACATTGCTCGGCAAGGTGATTGGTCTGGAGACGACACAAAATGGTGCTTTAGATCCAAGACCGGTGAAATTCTCAACTGGTGGCCAAAGACAGGGACTTTGCAACCGCAAGGGCAAAACTCAGACAAACTTCAAGCAGACTTGGCCAAGTCATTTGGCAGTTCAGAAGCTTTCAAGAATAGCGCAAGAGGGCAACGCAGAATCTTTATTGTTCATGGATCAGACACTGAAGCGTTGGATCAGCTTCAACTTGTCTTGTACAAACTCAATCTGCAACCGCTGGTCCAGAAGGATGTTGATGGAAAAGGCGAGAGTTTATTCCATGCACTCATGTCTAACATCTCATCGGAATCAGACTTCGCGATCGTATTGTTGACGCCAGACGACTATGGATATCGAAGCAATCAAACTGATACAGATAGACAGCCGCGAGCACGTCAGAATGTCATCTTGGAGGCAGGCATGGCGTTGGCTCGCCTCGGATCAGATCGAGTTGCGATTATTAAGAAGGGTTCACTTGAAATTCCGTCTGACTTGGAAGGCATCATTCGCATTGAATACAATGCACATGTGAAGGAAGTTGCTGCCAAGATCGCCCAAAGACTAACTGGTGCAGGCGTTCCAGTAGACGAATCTGCTGTTATCAGCGCCTCACAATGAGATTCTAAGATGAAATTCACCCTCTCCTGGCTCAAGGACTATCTCGACACCACCGCCACCGTTGACGAAATCGCAGGCGGCCTTCTGGGCATCGGTCTGGAAGTCGAAGAAATCTCCGACAAGACCAAGGCGCTGGCCGCCTTCACCGTGGCTTATGTGCAGAAGGCCGAGAAGCACCCGAACGCCGACAAGCTGCGGCTGTGCGTCGTTGAAACCAAGGACGGCGTGAAGCAGGTTGTCTGTGGCGCGCCCAATGCGCGGACCGGCATGAAGGCCATCATCGCGCTGCCTGGTGTGGTGATCCCGGTGACGGGCCAGGTCTTCGCCCCCGCCACGATCCGTGGAGCGGAATCGCAAGCCATGATGTGTTCCGAGCGCGAACTCATGCTATCGGATGAACACGACGGTATCATTGATGTGCATGGCGACTGGCCGGTGGGCACGCCCGCCGCGACCGCCCTCGGCCTCGACGATCCCATGTTCTACGTGAAGGTGACGGCGAACCGCCCCGATGCGCTGGGCATCTACGGCATCGCCCGTGATCTCGCCGCCAAGGGCCTTGGCACGCTGAAGCCGCTCAACCCGCCCACCATCAAGGGCAGCTTCGAGTCACCCATCAATGTGACACTCGATTTCCCCAAGGGGGACGAGAAGGCCTGTCCGCTCTTCGTGGGCCGCTACATTCGCGGCGTGAAGAACGGGCCGTCACCGGCGTGGATGCAGCAGCGCCTGAAGGCCATCGGCCTCCGCCCGATTTCAGCACTCGTCGACATCACCAACTACGTCACCTTCGCCCTGGCGCGGCCACTCCATGTGTTCGACGCAAAAAAGGTGACTGGAAACATCAGCGCCCGCTTCGCCCGTGACGGCGAGACGATCGACGCGCTGGACAACAAGACCTACACATTGTCGCCTGGCATGACCGTCATTGCCGACGAGGCCCATGCGGAAGCCGTGGCCGGCATCATCGGCGGCGTTCCCTCCTCCTGCACGGAAGAAACGACCGACGTGTTCCTCGAAGCCGCCTGGTTTGATCCGGTGCGCACGGCAGCGACGGGCCGCAAGCTCGGCATCAATTCCGATGCGCGCTATCGCTTCGAGCGCGGCGTTGACCCCGCCTTCACGCCAACAGGCTCCGACATCGCCACGCAGATGATCCTCGAACTTTGTGGTGGCGAAGCCTCACATCAGGTTGTGGCCGGCAAGGTGCCGGAAACGAAGCGCACCATCACGCTCCGCAAGGCCCGCGTGAAGCAGCTGGGCGGACTGGATTGTCCGTGGGCGGATCAATTGCGGATACTCCGCGCCCTGGGCTTTGCCGTGACGGAAGCCGCGGGCGGAGCCTCGTGCATTCCCCCGACATGGCGCCCCGACGTGAACGGCGAGGCCGATCTGGTGGAAGAGATCTGCCGCATCGTCGGACTCGAGAACATTCCCTTCGCGGAGATGAGCAGGCCCAGCCCCGTGGCGAGGCCCGTGCTGACGCCGCTGCAGAAGCGCATGCTGGCGGCCCGCCGCACGCTCGCCTCGCGCGGCTTCAACGAGGCTGTCACTTACGCCTTCCTGCCCCACGGGCAGGCAAAGCTGTTCGGCGGCGGCACGCGCGAGCTTCAGCTTGCCAACGCCATCTCCTCGGAACTGACCGATATGCGGCCCTCGCTGCTGCCCAACCTTCTCGCCGCGGCAGGGCGCAATATCGCGCGCGGCGTCTCGGGCTTTGCCATGAGTGAAGTGGGCCACGCCTATGCCGGCGACCAGCCCAAGGATGAAACCCTGCGCGCCGCGGGCATTCGCCAGGGCGAGGCCGTGTCGCGTCAGTGGCAGGGCGGCACCCGGCCTGTCGATGCCTTCGACGCCAAGGCCGACGCCATCGCCGTGCTGGAGGCCTGCGGCATGGCGGGTGCGACCTTGCAGATCGTCAACACCGCGCCGGCCTGGTTCCATCCCGGCCGTTCCGGCACCTTGCAGATGGGTCCGCAGAACAAGATCGCCCATTTCGGCGAGGTGCACCCCAAGGTGCTGGCGGAGATGGACGTGAAGGGCCCCGTGGTGGCCTTTGAGATCGTCCTCAACCTCATCCCCGCGCCGCGCCAGAAGGGCACGGCGAAACCTGCGCTGCAACTCTCCGGTCTCATGAGCGTGTCGCGCGACTTCGCCTTCGTGGTCGATGACAAGGTGCAATCAGCCGAGCTGGTGAAGGCCGCCCGCGGCGTCGACAAGGTGACAGTCACCGAGGCGCAGGTCTTCGATGTCTTCAAGCTCGCCGATGGCAAGACCTCACTGGCACTGGAAGTAACGTTGCAGCCCAGGGACAAGACCTTCACCGACGAGGAAATCGACGCGCTCTCGGCCAAGATTGTCGCCGCGGTCGGCAAGGCCACGGGCGCCACGCTGCGCAGTTGAGGAGCGGGAGCGCGGGAGCAATCCCGTGCCCCGCGCATTGCTCATGGCTGCCCCGCTGCAAGGCTGTTGTCATTCCGCCTGTGATCGCAGAGCCTTGCTTCCGCAACAGACTCTCTGACCGGGGCAAGACCTGATTCATGAAACGGCATGACAACCGCGCCTGGCTGCTTCTGGTTCCGGCCGGGCTCATCATGCTGGCCGTGGGCGTGTTGCCGCTTGTCGCCGTGTTCAACTATTCCTTCCACGACATCTTCACCCTGCAGAAGCTGCACTGGGTGGGGCTGGACTGGTACCAGGAAATCGTGCGCTCGGAACGCTTCCACGGCAGCCTGCTGCGCAGCCTGCTGTTCTCCGCCCTCGTGCTCTCGGTGCAATTGCCGCTCGGCATCGCCATCGCACTCATGCTCACGCAGCATCCACGCTGGCGCACGCCGGTGATCATGCTGCTCGCCCTGCCGCTCGTCGTGCCGTGGAACATGATCCCCATGATGTGGCTGAGCTTCATCGCCAAGACGGGGATCGCCGGCGGAACCATGGTGGTGCTCGGCATTCCCTTTGATTACAGGTTCACCGCCATCCACACCTGGATCGTGCTGCTGGCGATGGACACCTGGCACTGGCTGGGCCTTGTGGTCATTCTCTCCTATGCGGGCCTCTCCGGCATCTCGCCCGACTACTACAAGGCCGCCGCCATCGACGGCGCATCGCGCACCGCCGTCTTCCGCTACATCCAGTTGCCCAAGATCAGCGGCGTACTCTCCATTGCCGTGCTGCTGCGCTTCGTCGACAGCTTCATGATCTACACCGAGGCCTTCCGCATCAACGCGGGCGGGCCACGGAACGCCACCATGTTCCTCTCCCTCGACCTGGGCGAAGAGATCGGCAGCTTCACCTATGGCGCGGCCGCGGCGCGCTCCATGGTCTACTTCCTGCTGGTGATCACTGCGGCCTGGACCTTCCGCAGCGTCATGGACCGCCGCAAGAGCGCCTTGCAGGAGATCAACACCTGATGCGCGTGCAGAAGGCCGGGAGCCGCATCAGCCTGTTGCCGCTTGTCGTGTTCCTGGCGCTGGCGGCCTTCATCCTGTTGCCTTTCCTGCAATCCTTCATCCTCAGCTTTGTCTCCACCATGCCCCGCGACGACATCGCCGAAGGCTCATGGAGTTTGATCAACTACGCCAACATCGTGGCGCTGCCGGCGCTCCGTGAATCGATCCTCAATTCGACGCTCTACGTGCTGATCAACGTGGCGCTCTGCCTCGCCTTGGGTCTGCCCGCGGCCTATGCCTATTCGCGCTACAGTTTCGTGGGCGACAGGCACGCCTTCTTCATCCTGCTCATCTTCCGGGTGACGCCGCCTGTGGTGCTGTCACTGCCGATCTTCATCCTGTTCTCGAAGTTCGGGCTGGTGAATTCTCCCCTCGGCATTGCCCTGGTGCACTGCCTCTTCAACGTGCCGATCGCGATCTGGGTTCTGGAGAGTTTCATCTCGGCCATTCCGCCGGAACTGGATGAAACGGCCTTTCTCGACGGCCATTCCCTGCCCGGCTTTTTCGTGCGCATGCTGATCCCCGCCATTGCCCCGGGGATCGGCGTCACGGCCTTCTTCTGCTTCATTTTCTCCTGGGTGGAAGTGGTCTTCGCCCGCATCCTCACCGTCACCGCCGGCATGCCCATCACCATGGCCATCAACTCGCTGATCGGCATCCGCACCGACGTCGGCCTGGTCATGGCCATGAGCACGGTGTCGCTGCTCCCCGGTCTCCTGATGATTTATTTCGTCCGCAACCATCTCGCCCGCGGTTTCGTCATCCGCACGTAAACGTGTGGGCAATCAGCCCGGCACGCCCTATGCTGACGTGACGAAATCGGGAGAGCTTCCTCATGTCAACGCGCACGGAACGTGATTCACTGGGCGAATGGGTTGTGCCGGCGGAGGCGGATTATGGCGTTCATACCGCCCGCGCCGCCGCCAACTTCCCCATCACCGGCACGCTGCTGCGCCATTATCCCGAACTGGTCGTGGCGCTCGCCATGGCCAAGAAGGCGGCCGCCGAGGCCAACGCCAAGCTCGGTGCCCTGGACCCGCGCATCGCCTCTGCCATTTCCGCCGCCTGCGACCGCCTGATCGCCGGCGAGAACCACCAGCACTTCATCGTCGACATGGTGCAGGGCGGGGCAGGCACCTCCACCAACATGAACGCCAACGAAGTGATCGCCAACATGGCGCTCCGCGAACTGGGCGAGGCCCGGGGCCGCTACGACATCGTCAACCCGAACGATCACGTCAATCTCTCGCAGTCCACCAACGATGTGTACCCCACCGCCGTCCGCCTCACCATGCTGCGCGAAGTCCCGGCCCTGATCTCGGCGCAGGAATTCCTGAAGTCGGCGCTGGAGGAGCGGGCCCAGGCCTTCCATCACATCATCAAGGTCGGCCGCACCCAGTTGATGGATGCCGTGCCCATGCGGCTTGGCTCGGAGTTCAAGGCCTTCGCGGTGACCGTGGGCGAGGATATCGACCGTCTCCGCGAGTTTGCCTCGCTGCTGCGCGAGGTGAACCTCGGCGGCACGGCCATCGGCACGGGCATCAACACGCCGCGCGACTATTCCCGCATCGTCATCAACAGGCTCGCCGCCATTTCCGGCGTGCCGCTGGTTCCCGCCGGAGACCTGATCGAGGCGACGTCCGACATGGGCGCCTTCGTCACCTTCTCTGGCGTGCTGAAGCGCATTGCCGTGAAGCTGTCGAAAATCTGCAACGATCTCCGCCTGCTCAACAGCGGCCCCCGCGCCGGACTCGGTGAAATCCGCCTGCCCGCTGTGCAGGCCGGCTCATCCATCATGCCGGGGAAGGTCAATCCCGTGATCCCCGAAGTCGTGAACCAGATCGCCTACCAGGTGATCGGCAACGACCTCACCGTGACGCTGGGCGCGGAGGCGGGGCAATTGCAGCTCAACGCCATGGAGCCGGTCATCGTCTTCAACATCCTGCAATCCATGCGCATGCTGAGCCGCGGCATGACGGCCCTGCGCGAGAAATGCATCATGGGCATCGAGGCCGATGAAGAGCGCTGCCGTGAACTGCTCGACCACTCGCTTGTCGCGGTGACGGCGCTCAATCCCTACATCGGCTATGACGAGGCAAGCCGCGTGGCCAAGCAGGCGCTGAAAACACGCAGCAGCATCCGCGATGTGGTGCTGGCGGAAAAGCTGATGACAGCGGAACAACTGTCGGAAGCATTCGCAACCGATAACCTCCTGGGCCAGCGCGGCCGCTAGCTCATTCCTCGTCGAATTTCGATTCGACGAGCGCTGCCAGCGCATCAATGGCCACCGCCGCATCGGGGCCCGAGGCGTCGACGCGGATCGATGTGCCGATCGAGGCGGCCAGCATCATCAGTCCCATGATCGAGGTGGCGGGCACGGATTGGCCGTCCTTGGACACGGTGATGTCGGCGTTGAAGCCTTCGGCGCATTTCACGAACTTTGCCGAGGCCCGGGCATGAAGCCCGCGCTGGTTGGTGATTGCCATGTCCCGCGAGAGTGTTGCCATGCCGCGCGTCAGTCCCCCAGAACCTGGCTGGCGATGTTGATGTATTTGCGGCCCGCATCCTGCGCGGCAGCCGCCGCCTTGTGCAGGTTGCAGTCGCGCCGCACGCGGGCGAGCTTCACCAGCATGGGCAGGTTGAGACCCGCCACCACCTCGATCTTTCCCTCTTCGAGGAGCGAGATCGCAAGGTTGGAGGGCGTGCCGCCGAACATGTCGGTGAGGATGATGACGCCGTCGCCGCTATCGACGCGCTGGGCTGCTGCGGCAATGTCGGCGCGGCGGAGATCCATCTTGTCGTCCGGTCCGATGCAGATCGCCTCGATCTGCTCCTGCTTGCCCACCACATGCTCAACG
>CALMLK010000116.1 GCA_937868035.1 uncultured Alphaproteobacteria bacterium | reverse complement strand
CATCATCAGGTCGTTGCCGTAGACAAGACCGAAGCGTGCGATGTTCTGCACATAGAGCGTGCGCCGCAGCCGCTTCACCAGCGCCAACAAACCCTCGATCATCCGATCATAGCGGTGCATCGCTTTCAGCGATTTCATGTTCTGCACCAGGTCCACCATGTCTGACGTCAGAGTCGCAGTGCGGTCTGATTGCTTGTAGCTGGAGCGCCGCGAAATCATGATGAGCTTGTGCGAGGCAGCGGCAATGACCAGCCCGCCAAGGATGGCGACCACCGCCACGCGCCAATTGATGAGCAGCGCGATCAGCGTGTAGGCCACGATCTGCACGCTGTTGGTGGCGGCGATGGCAGCGAGATTGTAGGCATCTCCCGCGCGCGTGGCGTCGTTGCTGATCACGCTGGCGATGCGCCCGCTGCTCTGGTCGGCGTAGTAGCTCCAGCGCGCGTCGAACACGGCCTTGATCAGGCGGCGGCGCAGATTGTTGGCCACCCGCGCGCCCATGATGCCGGCATAGGTGGATGCAAGGAACAGCAGCACGGCCCGCAACACCAGCAGCCCGACGGCAATTATCAGCAGCGTCGTGAAATCAACCGTCAAGCCAAACCAGGCCATGGCGCTCCGCAGATAGGCTTCGAAGGCCGTCGGGTTGTCGCTCGGAGCCTTGAGCAGCGTGCCGATGGCGGGCAAGAGTGTGCCCACGCCGACGGCCTCCATGGTTCCGCCCACGAGCAGGCAGAGCAGGACGAGAAACGGTCGGGTGTCTTCGGCGCGGAAGAAAATCTGAAAGACTTGCCGCATGAGGCGGTGGGTTCCGGTCTGGACGTTTCGTGTGGGCTCTCCCATAAGGCCGGAACAAGCGAGACTCAACATGAATGCACGGCACGTCATTTTCGGGATTTTTCAACGCAGCCTGGGGCAGAAGATCCTGCGCTGGAAGCGCAGCCTGACGCTTGGCGCGCGCGTCGCCGTGATTGATGGCGATGGGCGTTTTCTGCTGGTCAAGCAAAGCTATGCGCCGGGCTGGCTGTTTCCGGGTGGCGGCGTCGAGTTCGGAGAAACTTGCGAGGAGGCGGCCTTGCGCGAACTGCACGAGGAGGCGGAAGTGCAGCCCACCGGGCCGCTCCAGCTTCACGGGGTATTCTCAAATCATTCCAAGTTCCCCGGCGATCACCTGGTGGTCTACACCTTGCGCGAATTCTCCTGGAACGGCTTCACGCCGACAAGCGAGATCGTTTCGGCGGAGTTCTTCGCGCCCGAACAGCTTCCCGACGACACCATGCAGTCGACGCGCCGCCGCATTGACGAGATTCTCGGCAAATCCCCCATGTCACTGGAGTGGTAGCGGATCGCTTGACGGCACCCGCCTGCGCCGCTATGCGCGCCAGCCATGACACTGCGCCGGACCATGGAACGAAGCTTGCGACGAGGATCGCTGATCCTCCGCGCCGTCCGCTGACGCCTGCCGCCGCACTGCCGGGGCAGGCTCTCCTGTCCCCTTGCTCCCGGTATCTGCCATGACCTCTCCCTATTTTCCCGAAGCGGCAACGCCCGCCGACGAACCCGCCATTGAAACCTTGCTGGACGAGGCCTTCGGCCTCTCCCGGCGCACAAAGACAAGCTATCGCCTGCGCGAAGGCAATACCGCGGCGGAAGGCCTGTCATTGGTGGTGCGCGAGGCGGGGCTCGGGATCGTCGGCACCATCAGCTATTGGCCCCTCCGCATCGGTACTGCCGGCACCAAGGCGCTGCTGCTGGGGCCGATCGCCATTCATCCGCAACGGCAGAATCGCGGCATCGGTCTCGCCCTCATGCGCATGAGTCTCGCCAAGGCGGCTGAGCAGGGCCATGCACTGGTCATCCTCGTCGGCGATGCGCCCTATTATGCCCGAGTCGGCTTCATGAAAGTGCCAGACGGCCAACTCCTGCTGCCTGGCCCGGTCGATCCGCAACGGCTGCTGTTCCTGGAACTCCGCGCTGGCGCACTCTCGGCCGCGCATGGACTGGTTTTGCCGGAAAACCGCTTCGAGGCCTAGCGTCCCTCGCGATACCACATCATCGAGAGCACGATCAGCAACACGGCGAGGCTGGCCAGCGTGGCGAAGAGCGGCGTCTCGCGCACGGCCAGCACCCGGAATTGTTCGTTGTCGGTGAGGGCGAGCAAGCCGGAACCGGATTTCAATCCGCCTGGGCTTGCCTTGCTGAAGCGCGGCAGGCCGTCCTCGATCCAGTAGACGCCACCGCCGCTTGCTGCGGCAACGGGCGCCATCACGTCGCCCGTGGCGCGCACGTCGGCGAACTCCTTCTGGTCGGCATTGACGGTGATGGCAAAGGCCGTGAGATCGCCGTCGCGCAGCGCATAGAGGCCGGTTTCGGTCAAGGGCACGCTGCCGGTGAACACGCCGGGCCGCCCACGTTGCAGCGCAACTTTCGATGTCTTGCCGGAGGGCGCCGTCAGTTCAATCTCGCGTGCCGTGTCGGCCAGCGTCTGCCGTTCCACGATGAGGTTGCGGCCTTCTTGCCGCGCCCGCAGGGCCTCCTCCTCAAGGTCGGGCTCCTTCATCAGCCAGTGGGAGATGCGGCGCAGCAGTTCCACCTGCGGGCCGCCGCCCTCAAAGCCTCGTGCCCACAGCCAGCCCTGATCCGACAGGAACTGCGCCACGCGGCCTTTCTCGATGTGGGCCAGCGCCAGCAGCGGCTTGCCGCCGGGACCCGACATCAGGTCCTGCGCTTCGTTCTGCGGCGATGTGTCGATCAGCCGGAACCAGCGGCCCCAGCTTGGCTCCGTCGGCGAGTCGCCCGGCAGGCCACGGCTCACCGGATGGCGCTGCCCGGTCACGGTCACGCGCGGCTTGAAGCCTTCCTGTGTCACCTCGCCCGTGGGAAGGGCAGCGAGAATGTCGGCAAGCGGCGTTGATGACAGGCCATCCGCGCTGGCAAAATCAGGCCCGGAGGACACCAGCACCGCACCACCGTTCCGCACGTAGTCGGCGACATTGGCCAGATAGGCATCCGGCAGGATGGACTGGCGCTGGTAGCGGTCGAAGATCACCAGATCGAACTGGTCCAGCTTCTCCAGGAACAGTTCGCGGGTGGGGAAGGCAATGAGCGAGAGTTCGCGCGTCGGCGTGCCGTCCTGCTTTTCCGGCGGGCGGAGAATGGTGAAGTGCACGAGGTCAACGGAGGCATCGGCCTTGAGCATGTTGCGCCATGTACGCTCGCCCGGATGCGGTTCGCCCGAAATCAGCAGCACGCGCAGCCGGTCGCGGATGCCATCGATCACCGCCAGTGCGCGATTGTTGACGAGCGTGATCTCGCCGGGCCGCTCCGCTGCCGCGATCTCCACCACGTTCTGCCCGGCGCGATCGATGGGCACGACGATCTGACCCGTGGTGTTGGGCGCCAGCGTCAGGTTCTGCGTCTCGCCATTGGGCAGGCGGATGGTCACCGCGACAGGCTCCGTGCCGGCGGGAGTTTCACTCACATGATAGCGGATCTCGTGGGACTGCCCGGCAATGGCGAAGCGCGGTGCCTGTTCGATCACCACGCGGCGGTCAATTTCTTTTCTGCTGCCCGAGAGGAGCGTGTGCACCGGTCCCTTCAGCTTGCCCATGTCGGCAGCGGGTGGCACGTCATGCACCTGTCCGTCGCTGATGATGATGGCGCCCGCATAACGGTCGGGCGGAATGTCAGCCGTGATGCGCGAGAGCGCCGCGAAGACACGCGTGCCATCGGTGTCCGGCGTGGTGCCCGTCACGGTGCGGCCGAGGCGAATTTCGGTGTTCCCCAGCGCCGCGACCTGCTTGCGCACTTGGGCGAGGGCTTGGTCCGTCTGCGCCTGACGCTGGCCGAAGGACTGGCTGTCGCTCTCGTCAACCACGACGGCAACGATGTCGCTCAGCTGTTCGCGCTCATCCTGGGCGAGTTGCGGGTTGGCGATGGCGGCGAGCAGCAGCAGCAGCCCCGCAGCCCGCATCAGCGCGCCCCGCATGCGCGCAACCAGCATTGCCGCAACGGCAACAGCACCCACCGCACACAGCGCCAGGAATACCGGCCACGCCACATGCGGCAGAAAAGTGAGTGTCCAGCTTCCCAGTTGCAGGCTCATTGCCCGAGCCTTTCGAGCAATGCAGGCACGTGCACCTGATCGGCCTTGTAGTTGCCGGTGAGCGCATACATCACGATGTTGATGCCGGTGCGGAAGGCGAATTCGCGCTGGCGGTCTGAACCGGGCACGACCGCGTAGAGCGGGTCGCCGTTGTCATCCAGTGCCCATGCGGCCGCATAGTCGTTCGAACCGATGATGACAGCCGAAACACCGTCCGCCGTGCCGGGATCGGTGGAGGCCTCGCCCAGCGCCGATTCCACCCAAAGAGGTCCGCCCTCATAGCGGCCCGGGAAGGTGCTCAGCAGATAGAAACTGCGGGTCAGCACATGCTTTTCCGGAACGGGTTCCAGCGGTGGCACATCGAGGTTGCTGAGCAGGCGGCGGAGTGCCGTGCTGCTCGTGCCCGTATCAAGGCCGCCATCGCGCAGGTCGAAGAAGATGGTGCCACCGTTCTTCATGTAGGAAGCAACCTTGTCGCGCGCTGCATCCGGCAGTTCCTGCGCGGAGTCGAGTACCGGCCAATAGAGCAGGGGGTAGACGCTGAGTTCATCCGCGCCGACGTCAACAGCCTGCGGTTCTGCCAATTGTGCAGAGGTGCGGTCAGACAGGATGAGCGTCAGGCCCTTCAGGCCCTCGTTGCTGATGCGGTCAACCTCGCTGTCACCAGTCTTCACATAAGCGAGGCGCGGATCCAGCGCCGCCTTGATCGCATCTTCCTGCGCCCGGGCATCGCCGTGAGGCATGGCCATCAGTGCCAATGCCATCACCACGGGCGCCGCCTTGAAACGCGACAGGCCCCCGCCGATCCAGATGGTGGCGAGACAATCGAGGAGGAACAGCAGCAGCGCGCCGAGGGCAAGTGGCGGCACCAGCGAGGTGCGGACCTGCGGCTCATAGCCAGCCACCGCCAACCCGGCGAGCGTCGCACCGAGTGGCTTGAGGTCGGCAGCGGTCAGCACATGGTTCAGCGCCTGCTCCCGGCCACCGCGAACGTAAAGCCCGGGCGGGTGGATGGCCGACACCTTCGCCGTTTCGAAATCGGCCAGCGCAATGGCCTGGGCCGTGCCGTCCGGCGAAACGAGATCGCCTTCGCCCGTCATGACCAGACGGGGGGCAAACGTTGCGGGCGCGTCTGCCGCCGTGGACGAGGCCGCCTGTGCGGGGTCAAGCCCGGCGACGCGGCTCATCATCTCCACGAAAAGGCCGGACAGCGGCAGGTTCGACCAGTTGGCGTTGGCGGTGACGTGGAAGAGCACGACCATGCCCTTGCCCCGGGTCTCCGCTGTCACCAGCGGCGTGCCATCGGCAAGGCTCGCCCAGGTCTTGCCAGCGAGTTCACTGTCGGGCTCCGCCAGCACCTGACGGGTGACGGTGATCTTCGGATCAATGACGAGGCCCGCAAAGGGCGAATTGCGCGGAAAGTCCTGCAGGGTCTGTGGCGTCTCCCACGAGAGCGCGCTGCCCAGCGTGCGATCACCTTCGCGCAGGCGCACCGGCACGAGTGAATCATGCCCAGCCGCAAGGCGCGGACCTGCGAAGCGCATGAGGATGCCGCCCTTCTCGATCCAGTCCGACACCTTGCCCTGGGTTTCATCCGGTATCGTGCCAACGTCCGCCAGCACCAGCATGGAGAGGCCCGCATCGATCAGGTCGGCAATGTCACCCGGCGTTTCCGGCGTGAACAACTCGGCATAAGGCTCAAGCCCGCGCGAGACATAATGCAGCGGCGACAGCAAAGGCTGTGCCTGCTCACGGGATTCGGATGCGACGAGGGCGATGGTGCGCCGCCGCCAGCGGTCATCCAGCAATTGCCGGGCGCCAGCATGGGCCTGGCCCGCGATGGTGATGGATTGGATGTCGTTCCGAAGCGCAGTGGGCAGGCTGAAGCGCGCCGTGGCCGCACCACCCGGAACCAGCGTCACCGGTACATCCAGCAGCACGCGGCCGTTATTGGCCTTGACGGAAAGCGAAACGGGTGCGGCAACGGTTCCCGCCGCCGACAGGACGGCGATGCTGATCTCGCTCTTCTCAAGCCGTGCCGGGCCAAGCGCAAGCGGCAGCGTCTTCCCCGCCGGCGCAATGACCTTGAGGGGTGCACCGGGAAGAAGTTGTTGCAGGCCCGCCGCGAATGTCTCGCCGCTGCCCGCATCCAATCCGTCCGAAAGCCACAGCACACTTTTCGTGTCACGCAATTGTGCGCCCCGCAATTTTTCCAGCAGGGCCGTGCGGTCGGTGGAGAGGGGCGAAGGCGCCATGACACGCACACGGTCCTGAATGGCCCGCGCCGCCTGGGGCGTCAAATCAGCGGCCTCGGCACGCGGCGCTGTCCCCGTGAGCACCACGCTTTCGCCACTGGCCTGCGCATCATCAAGCACTTCGCCCAGCACGCGACGCGTCTCGGTCCAGTTCTGCGCACCCGCCCAGCCATCGTCGACGATGATCAGCCGTTGCCCGCGCGGCAATCCGCCGGGGCCAGGCGGTTGCAGGAACGGCTGCGCCACCACGAAGATCACCAGTGCGGCCAGCAGCAGGCGCAACAGCAAAAGCCACCACGGCGTCTTGTCCGGCGTCTCATCCTGCCGTGGCAGGTCGAGCAGGATGCGCACCGGCGGGAAGGCCTGCGGACGTGGCCGTGGCGGCGTGAAGCGCAGCAGCCACCAGATCACCGGCAACGCCAGCAATCCATAAATTGCCAGCGGCGTGCCAAATCCCAAGGCCTGTAGAAAACTCGTCATGACACGCCCCGGACACCATGGCGCTGGTCGGCGCCGCTCACGCGCATGTGCAATGGCAGAAGTGCCGTCGCGGGCGCGTCGTCGGTGCGGTGCAGGGTGAAGGTCCAGCCCAGCCCGCGTGCAAGCTGCTTCAACCCCTCGCGATGCGCCCCATAAGCCTTGATGTAATCCTCGCGTAGCGCTTCGGACTTCTTGGCCAAGTATTTGAGCGGGCTGCCTAATCCCAGGAATTCCACACGCCCGTCATAGGGCAGGGTCTCTTCCGCCGGATCGGCGATCTGGACGATGTGTCCGGAGACACCGGCGGCGGCAATGGCGCTGAGCCGCGCCCGCACCTCTTCCAGAGGTTCCAGGAAATCTGAAACCAGCACGGCAGCGGCGCGGCGCTGTTGCGCCCCTGCGGCGGGAAGACCCTCGTCGTGGCGCTGCCCCAGCCATTCGGCGACGCGCAGGAGGGCCAGACGGCCATAACCCGGCGGACGGGGTGAACCCAGGGCACCGATGCGCTCATGCGCCCGTGCGGCAAGGCTGGCCAGCGCCAACGCCAGCAATCGCGCCCTGTCGAGTTTCGTTTCAGGTGCGAGGTGCGAGCGGAAGGCCATGCGCGGGCCTGTGTTGCACCAGACCCAGAGCGTGTTGGCGCTTTCCCATTCATTCTCGCGGATGAACACCCGGTCGGCCTGTGCCGACTTGTGCCAGTCGATGCGCTGCGTCGAGTCGCCGAAACCATAGGGCCGGTATTGCCAGAAGGTCTCGCCAGGCCCAGCCGCGCGGCGGCCATGCACACCGAGGATCACGGTGGCCGCAATCTTTTCGGCGCGCACCAGCATGGGCGGAAGGGCGAGGCTTGCGCCTTCCCCTGCCTGGGCCAGCCGGTGCGTCGCGGGCGAGGCTTGCGCCATCAGGCGAGGAGCCCCTTCAGGTGCGCGATCACATCGCCAACGGTCTTGCCATCGGCACGGGCGCTGAAGTTGAGCGCCATGCGGTGCTTGAACACAGGCTCCAGCAGCTCCGCCACATCTTCGATGGAGGGTGACAGACGGCCATCAATGAGCGCCTTGGCACGCGCCCCCAGCATGAGCGCCTGGCTGGCGCGGGGCGATGGCCCCCAGGCCACGGACTCATTCACCATCTGGCTTGCATCCGGGCCGGGCCGGGCGCCACGCACCACGCGGAGAATGGCATCAGCCACCTGTTCGCCCACGGGGATGGTGCGCGCAACACGCTGCGCCTGCATGAGTTCGTTGGCGGACATGGCATTGACGGGTGCTGCCTCTTCGATGCCGGTCGTCGAGAAAAGCATGCGCCGCTCCGCCTCCAGCGGCGGATAGGAAATGTCGATCTGCATGATGAAGCGGTCAAGCTGCGCTTCCGGCAGCGGATAGGTGCCTTCCTGTTCGATGGGGTTCTGCGTGGCCAGCACATGGAACGGTTGCGGCAGGTCGTGGCGCATGCCCGCGACCGTGACGTGATGCTCCTGCATCGCCTGCAGCAGCGCCGACTGGGTGCGCGGCGAGGCGCGGTTGATTTCGTCCGCCATCAGCAATTGGCAGAACACCGGGCCGGGAACGAAGCGGAACGACTTCTGTCCGCGCTCGTTTTCTTCCAGCACCTCGGACCCCAGGATGTCGGCGGGCATCAGGTCGGGCGTGAACTGCACGCGCTTCTCATCAAGCCCGAGCACACGGCCCAGTGCCGATGCGAGCTTCGTCTTGGCAAGCCCCGGTGCGCCCACGATCAGGCCGTGGCCACCCGCGATGATCGTGGTCAGGCACAGGTCGATCACCTCGTCCTGACCGAAGATGACCTGCTTCAGCGCGGTGCGCGCCTTGCCCAGTTGGGCGCTGGCCCCTTCAAGGTTCTGGATTGCCTGCCTTCCGGCGTCGTTGATGCTGGCCATGTCTTCCACTATCTCTGGTGTGAGCTTTCTTCGGCGGTCCGCCTGCCTTGGATTTGTCTTTCCTGTCACAGGATGGCGCAAAAGAGGCAGTCTGGAACCGACGAAAAGCGATTCTGATGATCCGGGTGAATGATGGCCGCAAGCCGAGATGCAAGCAATCCCTTGGCAGGGTTAAAAGATGTTCAGGCCGGTGGTGCCAAGCTGCCGCCGGTGCACCTGTGGAATCCGCCATTTTGCGGCGATATCGGCATGCGCATCGCGGCTGATGGCACGTGGTATTATCTCAATTCGCCTATCGGCCGGAAGCCGCTCTACACCCTGTTTTCCCGTGTGCTGCGCAAGGACGGTGACGACTATTTCCTCGTCACGCCAGTGGAGAAATGCGGCATCACCGTCGACGACGCTCCCTTCATTGCCATTCGCATGGCGGTCACAGGCGAGGGGCGTTCACAAACAATTGTCTTCGAGACCAATTGCGATGACGAGGTGACGGTGGATGCTGACCATCCCCTGCGCTTTGCGACCGAGGCAGGCACCGGCGGCCTGAAGCCCTACGTGCTGGTGCGGGCCAATCTGGACGCCCTCGTGGTGCGCGCGCTGTTTTACGATCTGGTGGCGAAGGGCACGCAGGAAGGTGAGTGGTTTGGCGTCTGGTCCGGCGGCAGCTTCTTCCCCATGCAGCGCGCCAGCGAGATCGGGCTCGTGCCATGACCTCGCCCTTCTGCAAGGCCGACGTGCTGGAGCGCGCCTCAACCCGCCTGCTGCGCGCGCCGCCGCCGTCATGGGATGCCAGCGACGATGACATGAATGCCAAGGCCCGCATGATCCCGGAGGGCATCAAGCCGAAACATGCCGCCGTGCTCGTGCCGCTGATCTGCCGGGGTGACGACCTCCATGTGCTGCTCACCCAGCGCACCGCGCACCTGTCGCAACATGCGGGCCAGATCGCTTTTCCCGGAGGGCGGCTGGACGAGGGCGAAACACCGTTGCAGGCTGCCCTGCGTGAGACCTTTGAGGAGACGGGCATCGCCGGGCGTTTCATCACGCCGCTCGGCTATCTCGATGGCTATCTCACGGTGACGGGCTATCTCGTCAATCCCGTGGTGGCGCTGCTGCAGGACGGCTACACGCTGGCCCCGCATGACCACGAGGTCGCCGACATTTTCGAGGTGCCGCTGCGCTTCCTCTTGACGGCCGCCAACCGCGAAACGCACAGCCGCGAATGGCAGGGCTTGACGCGCCGCTACTATGCCTACCCCTTCGGTGAGCGCTATATTTGGGGCGCCACGGCAGGCATGATCAAGAACCTCGGGGACAGGCTTTATGGCGACGCGCCGGCAAACACGTGAGCAGCCTTCCTTGGCGGGAGCCCCATGGCTGGCCGATGCCCGCGTGCAAGCGATCCTTGCGCTGCTGAATGCGGAAGGCGGCGAGGCCCGCGTCGCCGGGGG
>CALMLK010000115.1 GCA_937868035.1 uncultured Alphaproteobacteria bacterium | reverse complement strand
CCGTGACGTTGGCATTGCTTTCCTTCAGCGAGTTGCCTTCCGGGGCGATGTCGCGGTCGTGGAAGCAGAAGAGGTCGATGGAGGAGAGGTCCATCGCTTCGAACATCACATCGGCCTTCTGGCGTGCGGCCGCCATTTCATCGGCGCTGTGGTGCCACGGGCGCAGGAACGTATCGCCGCCGAAGGGATCGCTGCCCGGCCAGCAGGTGGTGTGCCACCAGCACATGGCAAAGCGCAGGTGCTCCGCCATGGTCTTGCCCATCACCTTCCTGTTCTTGTCGTAGTGACGGAAGGCCAGGTCGGCCCTCGATTTGGGGCCTTCGAATTTTGCCTTCTTCGCGCTGAAGAATGTCATGTGAGCCTGATCTCCTTGATGGCAGGATAAATTTGCGTGTAGCGATGGTAGTGGTCGTCATAGGCTGCGGTTGCGGATTTTTCCGGCGTGAAGGTCTTCGCCGTCTTCGGCCTTGTGAAGACCTTGCGGAAGTCTTCGCCCGTTGCCGCGACAAGTCCCATGCGGGCCGCACCGAAAGCGCCGCCCACTTCACCGGACGCCGGCAGATCGATGGGAAGGCCCATGGCGGTGGCCATGATCTTCATCCAGATCTCCGATTTGGTGCCTCCGCCCACGGCCATGAGGCGGTTGATGGTGGCACCACCGGCGCGCAGGGCGACGAGCGAGTCCCGGAAGGCGAAGGCGATCGAATCCAGTACTGCATGGGTCATGATCTTGCGGTCGGTCTCGTGGCCGATCCCCATCATCAGGCCGCGCACCTGTGCATCACCGACAGGCGTTCTTTCGCCCGAAAGGTAGGGCAGGAAGAGGGCCGGTGAGGGCCCGGTGAGCTTCGTGCCCAGCGCCCTGGTCAATTGCGGGGCGGGAGATTGCAGCACGCCCGAGAGCCATTCGAGACTTGCCGTTGCCGACACGATGACACCCATCTGGTGCCAGGTGTTGGGCACGGCATGGCAGAAGGCGTGCACGTAGCGTTCGGCATTGGGGGAGAATGTATCGTTGGAGACGAACATCACGCCGGATGTGCCGATGGAGAAGAAGCCCGCGCCGTCGGTGACAGCGCCGATGCCGCAGGCCGAGGCGGCATTGTCCCCGCCGCCACCCGCCACAACGGGGCGCTTCGGCATGCCCCAGGCTTTCGCGACGGAGGGCGTCAACTGCCCTGTCGGGTCGGTGCCTTCGAACAGCTCCGGCATCTGGTCGCGGCGCATCCCGGAGGCAGCGAGCAGCATGTCCGACCATTTGCGGCCCGCGATATCGAGCCAGTAGGTGCCGGAGGAATCCGACATGTCGGAGCCGTAGGTGCCGGTCATGCGGTAGCGGATGTAATCCTTGGGGAGCAGGACCTTGGCGACCTTCTCGAAAACCTTGGGCTCGTGCTTCTGCACCCAGACGAGCTTCGGTGCAGTGTAGCCCGCGAGCGGAATGTTGCCGGTGAAGGGCACGGCCCGGGGTTCCCGCGCCATGATCTCCTGGCATTCGACAAAGGAGCGCGCATCGTTCCACAGAATGCAGGGGCGCAGCACCTTGCCGTCCTTGTCGAGCAGCGTTGCGCCGTGTTGCTGGCCGGAAAGGCCGATCCCCTCCACTGCCGCCATGGCCTTGGGCTTTGCCGCCTTCAATTGGGCGATCACCTTGTTGGTGGCCTTCCACCAGTCCTCCGGGTTCTGCTCGCTCCAGCCGGACTGGGGCCGGGAGACCTTGAGGGGTGACGAGGCAATGGCGATGATCTTCTGCTTTGCGTCGATGAGGACGCCCTTCACCGAGGACGTGCCGAAATCAAGACCGAGATACATGGGGCCTCACTTTGCTCTGGGCTGCAGGGGTCATGGCAAGTTGTCCCGCAGGAAGATGTCGATGGAAATGCGCTCCTGTGCCGCAAGGATGGGCTGACGGTCACAGCGCGCCATGAGCACGCGCATGGCGCTGCGGATTTCGTGGCCGGGGTCCTGGGCAATGACGGCGGAGAGCGTGCCGTCCATCAGGGCCGCGCGGGAGATGTCGCTCAGTTCATGGGCGATGACGACGAGGTTGTGCGTGGGCCGGACCCGGCGCAGGGCCGCCACGATGCCGTCGGTGCCGGCGCCCACATTATAGAGGCCGATGAGATCGCGGTTTGCTGCAAGAAGATCGGTGGTGGCCTGGCCGGTGCGCGACGCGCTGTCGCGCTCCTCGCGCAAGGGCAGAAGCGAAAGACCGGCGTATTCCTGCCCCATCACCTGCACGAAGCCGAAGTGGCGTTCGGCGTGATCACGAAGCGCCAGGGAACCGGCGATGAGGCCGACCTTGCCTTTTCGCCCGCCGAGGAAGCGGCCCATGAGGGTTGCCGCCGTGCGGCCGGCGGCGGAATTGTCGATGCCGACGAAATGGGCGCGGGCGGCACCCGGCACATCAGACACAAGCGTCACCACTTCCGTGCCGCGCGCGATCAGGCCGTTCACGGCCTCGCGCACGCGCGGGTGGTCGAGGGCCACCACGGCCACGCCATCATAACCGTGGATCGAGTCGAGGGTGGCCGCCAGCGCCGCGGCATCGAAGACATCGGTGTGACGCACGTCGGCTTCCACCCGTTCGGCAGCGAGGTGATGGGTGTGAGCCGCGATTTCGTGGGCGAGGCCCTTCATGAAGACGTTGTCGCCTTCGGGGAGCACGAAGCAAAAGCGGTATTCGCGGCCGCGGGCGAGGCGCGCGGCAAGACGGTCCGGGTGATAGTTGAGTGCGCGGATTGCCGCTTCGACGCGCTTGGCATTGAGAGGCCGCACAGTGGTGCCGGCATTCAGCACACGGTCCACCGTCGCCACGCTCACTCCAGCGCGCGCCGCGACATCCTCGATGGTTGCCCGTGCCATGGGAGAGTTGAATCCCATGGACGGGATTTTGTCAAGAACTGAGAGGCGTATGTCAGTTCTTGCGGCGCAACATTTTCAAGGACTTGCCCGGTGCAACGCACAATGATGCGAAGGGTGAGGTTCTGGAATAGGCGGGAGGACCCGTCAGCGCCCGTTGAAGCCCGTGTCGATGTGCGGCTCCCAAAAGGCGACGGACTCGCGGATGGCGTCCACCACGGTGCTGTCGGTGGGTTCGCGTTCGCGGAAGGAGAGTTCCATGCAGATTTCCGTATCGGTGCCGCCGGCTTTCTTCACCGTATCGATGAGCTTGGCGGGCTGGATGCGGCCATCCTTGTTGTGCTGCGCGGTGAAGGGCCAATGGCCGCCCTTGTTCATGGATGACTGCTTCACATGGATGATGGGACTTTCCACCGGGAAGGCTGCGGCCCAGGCATAGGGGTCGGTGTCGGCGGGGTTCGATGACGTCACGTCGCCGTGGTCGATGTCGACGATCATGCGGAAGGGAAGTGCGAGCTTCGCATCGGCGAGGCGCTTGTCGAAGCGGCGGCACTCGTCAATCGTGTGGCCGAATTCGCGGCCCACGGACATGGGCTCCCAGAACACGTATTTGAGGCCCGCTGCCCTGGCGTGTTCCGCAACCTCCCGCCAGCAATCAATGACGATTTCGATCAGTTCCTCGCGGCGCCGGGGATCGTTGTAGTCCTTCTGCGTGAAGATGGCGAACTGCGAGCCCATGGAGTCGGCCCCGATGGCCCCCGCGATGTCGGCCAGCGTCTTGAACCAGTTCACGTAGTAGCGGCGCACGTCTTGGTCCGGATGGCCCATATGGTTCAGGCGGGAATAGGTTGACGTCATCACCGAGGTGGCGCGCATGGTATTGCGGGCGAAGGCGGCGCGGAACTGGCGTTCACGTTTGGCAATCACCGCCGAGGGCCATGACGGGTTGAGGAATTCGGGATTGAGCTGGATGTAGCCCGCCCGGATCTTCTGGGCGATGGTGTCGCAGAGGTCGTCCACATCGGCGAAGCGGTTGACCAGCGGGTTGACGTTGAGGGAGAGGCGAAGCGGCATGATGGGTCCTCAGGCAAGATCGAGAATGCGGCGGAGCGCCGCCGGGATTTCGGGGAAAGTTCCGAGAATGGCGTCGGGCGCCAGGTCGGCCAGCGGAATTTTCGTATAGCCGTAGGACATGGCGATGACCGGGCAACCGGCGGCCTTGGCTGTTTCCACATCCACCTCCGAGTCGCCCACAAAGACCAGGGGCGTGCCGCCATTCACGGCCTTGGCGGTTTCAAGCAACTGGCGCGGATCGGGCTTGGCGACGTTGAAGGTGTCGGGGCCACTGGTGAAGGCGATGAAGGGTGTGAGTTTCAAATCCACCACGATCTGCCGGGCGAAGGCCTCGCGCTTGTTGGTGCAGATGCCCATGCGCCAGCCTTCGCGTCCCAGATGGGCGAGCGTGTCCTCCACACCGTCATAGGGCCGTGTGATGCGGGTGAGGCGCGCGCCGTAGATTTCGGTGAAGCGCGCAATGAGATGGGGAGCGGCTGCGTCAATATCCGTCACGCCGCGCAGCTTGAGGGCGCCCCGCACGAGATTGGCGATGCCGTGGCCGATGAGCTTGCGGCCCTGTTCGAGACCGAAGGGCGCCAGCCCCTGCTCCTGCATCAAGGTGTCGAGCGAGCCCGCGATGTCGCCCGCGCTATCCACCAGTGTGCCGTCGAGATCGAAGATCAGGGTGCCGCGCATTGCCATTCCATCAGTGCCTTCCATCGCGGAGGGACATAGCGAGCGGCACGCGGACCCGCAACGGGATCACCCGGCGCTGCGGACGTTTTCGCTGGCCAGGCGCGCAACAAGAGGGGCAGCCTCCAACTGCGGCAGATGGCCAACCTGGGGCAGGCGGTGCACTGCGACATGGGCCGGCAGCGCAACAGTGTTGTCCGGTGGGATGATGTGGTCGTTCATGCCGACGATCATGCGCACCGGTCCCTCGTAGCGCTGCAGCGCATGGCGGATGGAAAACAGCTGCGTGGAGCCAGCGAAGACGGCGCCAGCTATCCGGGCCTGCTGGGCGGCGAGGCTTGTGCCGTCGCGGCCCGCGAGCGTGGCGCGGAGAAGTGCGCCCGGCAGCTTGGCCGCATCGTGAACCAGTACATCGAGCCAGGCGCGCAACGGCGCTTCCGTGCGGGCCGACAGAAAGCCTTCCACAAAATCCCCGTTCACCTTGGGTCCGAGGCCCGCCGGTGACATGAGCGTGAGCGAACGCACGTCCAGTGTGCCGCCGCCTGCAAGTTCCGTTGCCACTGCTGCTCCCAGCGAATGGCCGATGAGATGAAGCCGGGTCAGCCCCGCCGCCTCAAGCTGGCTCCGCACATGGCTCACGATGCCGTCAAAACTCGAAGCCGTTGCGGCCTGGCTGATGCCATGTCCGGGCAGGTCCAATGCGAGAAGCGGGTTCTTCACGTTCATCAGCAACACGAAAGGCCGCCACGACGACAGGTCGGCCCCGAAACCGTGGATGAACAGAACGGGGTCGCCTTCCCCCGGCTGCAGCGACTTGATGCCTTGGGCACCGCCCGCGGCAGAGGATGTGGCGGACGGGAAATTCAGCACCCGCGCTTCGCCCGGTGCGGTGTGGCGATAGGATTCGACGTCCTTCATGACGACCGCGCCACCGGGCCCCGTTCCCGGGATCTGGCGAATATCCAGGCCCGCCTCGCTGGCGAGCCTGCGGGCCAAGGGCGATGAACGGCCCGCACCAGGCGCTGCGGGCAGGGAGACCCCCGAGGACCCGGCGACGGACACGTTCATCGATGCGGAAGCAGGTGTAGCAGCGGCCACGGTTTCCGTGGCAGGGAGCACCAGCTTTTCACCTTCGTCACCCACCAGCATGAGCGGCTGCAAAACGGTCGCCGTGTCGCCTTCCTTGTGACGGATCTCGAGGATCGTTCCGGTTTCGAAGCTCTCCACGTCAAAAGTGGCCTTCTCGGATTCCACCTCGGCGACAATGTCGCCCTTCTTCACCTTGTCGCCCACCTTGACCTTGAGGGTGACGAGCTTGCCTTCAGTCAGGTCCTGTCCGACCTGCGGCATCAGAATGGGGCGAGCCATGGTCTGCGTTCTCCTCAGGCGGCTTGCTGGCCGGCTTCGACAGCCTGGGCCACGAAATCCACGGTCTTGCGCGTGGCGCCGGCGAACTCCGTCGCCGTGGCGGCAAAGGCACCGAAGCGCGAAAACTCCTCGGGCTTCATGCCGTCGAACTCGTAGGCCTGGCGGAAATAGGGAATGCGCATCAGCTTGGCGATCACATCCTTCGGCGCCTCTTCATTGATGGCATGGGCATCGAAGGCGGGCAGCCTGTCTTCCGCCTGCATCAGCTGGGCGATGTATCCGGGCGGGCAGGTGTAGACGAAGTCGCCACCGGCAATTTGCGAGATGTGTCCGGACGAGGCCTTGCCGCCGGGTCCGGCATCGGTCACGCGCATGGAACACTGCAGCATCTTGCTGGGGTGGCCGGTGTTCTTGCCGTGGAAATAGGCGCGCTTCATCACGGCCATTTCGCCGTGGAGGATGTCATCCGGCGAGAGCGCGATGCCGCGTGCATCGGCCTGGGCCTTGAGATCGCCGACGTTGCCGAGGCGCGCCGACATGTGGGTGATGACCGAGCGCCAGCTCTTCAGGTCAATGCCCGCCTTCTTCGCCCGTTCAAGGCCGCGCGAGACGGCGTTCATGCAGGCGACATATTGGGGAACCGTGAAGGAGGTGGTGTTGTTGGTGGAGATGCCGCGCGCAGTCAACTCCTCGATCACCTCGTAGCCTTCCTTGGAACCGGGGATTTTCACCATGACGTTGGGCGCGATCGCTGCCAACTGGAGGCCCTGGGCCAGCATGATCTCGCCTTCGGTCACGAAGCGCGGATCGACCTGGCCCGAGACGAAACCGTATTTGCCGTTCGATGTGTCATAGACCTTGCGGATCAGGTCAGCGCCACGGCGCACCACGTCGAGATAGGTTTCCCAGTAGATGCCTTCGACATCGTTCCGGTCATGCTTTGCCGCGATCTTGCGGATTTCGCCGGCCCAGAAGCTGGGGTTCGCCTGGATGGCCTGCAGCGACAGGGGCGGGTTGGTGGTGACGCCACGGAAACCCATGGTGCCCTTGGACTTCACCGTGTCCTCGTCGAAAAGGCGCGTGAGCTGTTCGGTCCACGCCTGCTTCTTTTCGGGCGGGGCATCCTTGATCATCTTTTCCTTCCAGCCGGCATAAACCAGCGGCGAGGAATCCCACCAGATTTCACATTCGGGATTGGTGGCGGCGAGCTTCTCGAGGACATGAAGGGACATGATCGTTCTCTATTCTTGCGAGGGTGCGTTGACTTATTGTGCTGCAATGGCGCGGGGCTGGAGATGGAGCGTGCGGCGCACGGCGGACATGATATCCGGCACCTGCGGCACGCTGGCCTTTTCCAGTTCGAGATTGAAGGGGATGGGAATGTTGAGGCCCGCGACAATCTCGATGGGCGCATCGAGGCTGTAGAAGGCTTCTTCCTGGATGATGGAGGCGATGTCGGAGGCAACACCGCCGCGGCGCACAGCCTCCTGCACGATCACCACGCGGTTGGTCTTGGCAACGGAGGCGAGGATCGCTTCCTTGTCGAGCGGCACCAAGGTGCGGGGATCGATCACTTCGACTTCGATCCCTTCTTCGGCGAGCTTGGCTGCGGCTTCCAGCGCGCGCGGCACCATGTTGGACCAGGCAATGAGGGTGACGTCCTTGCCGGGGCGCTTGATGTCGGCCTTGCCGAACTCGATCACATATTCACCCTCGGGCACGGGGCCCTTCGTCATGTAGAGGTGCTTGTGTTCGAGGAAGATCACGGGATCTTCCTGGCGCAGGGCAAACTTGAGCAGGCCCTTGGCGTCGGCGGGCTGCGAGGGCATCACCACCTTCAGCCCGGGGATGTGATAAAACAAGGCTTCAAGGCTCTGGGAATGCTGGGCCGCGACACCGCCGCCCGTGCCGCCCTGGGTGCGCATGATGAAGGGCACGCGGCCATTGCCGCCGGTCATCAGGCGGAACTTGGCGGCCTGGTTCACCAGCATGTCCATGCCGAGCATGGCGAAGTCGACGTAGAGGATTTCGACGATGGGACGGGCGCCGGCGATGGCCGCACCCACACCGACGCCGATCATTCCGGCTTCGGCGATGGGCGTATCGCGCACGCGCTTGGCACCGTACTTGGTCAGCAGGCCTTCCGTCACCTTGTAGGAACCACCGCGTTCAGCGATGCCTTCGCCGATGATGAAGACCAGCGGATTCGCTGCCATCTCTTCGTCGATCGCTTCCCGGAGCGCGTCGCGGTACATGATTTCGCGTGTCATTGTCGTTGCTCTCTCTTGCGCTCAGTAGCTGTCGATGAACTGCTGGAATTCGGCGAGCGTGATCTCGCGGCTGGCCTTGGAGAATTCCACGGCGTCCTCGAATTCCTTGCGGATCTCTTCCTCGATGGCGTCGATCTGCGACTTCTCGATGCCGGACATCTCGGTCAGGGCATTGCGGGCGCGGTCCACGGGATCACGTTCCTTGTAGTGAGCCAGTTCCTTTTCCGGCATGTACTTGCCGGGGTCGTTCACATGGTGGCCCATGTGGCGGAAGGTCTTGGCTTCGATCAGGATGGGCCCCTTGCCTTCGCGGCATTTCTTCACCGCATCACGCATCACCTCATAGACGGCGAGCGGATCGTTGCCGTCCACCTGATGGCTTTCGACGCCGATCGCCGTGCCGCGCTTGTAAAGGTCGGGTTCGCGGGTCGAATCTTCGATGCGGGTCGAGACGGCGTAGTGGTTGTTCTCGATCACCAGCACGTAGGACAGGTTCCAGATGGCGGCGAGGTTGAGGGATTCGAGGAAGGTGCCGTTGTTGCTCCCGCCGTCCGACGAGAAGGTGACGGTGACGGCGTCATTGCCCTTGATCTGGTTGGCGAGAGCGGCACCAACGCCCAGCGGCGTGCCGGCGCCGACAATGCCGTTGGCGCCGAGGTTGCCCTTGGAGATGTCGGCGATGTGCATGGAGCCGCCGTAGCCGCGGCAGTAGCCGGTTTCCTTCTGCAGGAGTTCGGCAACCATCTTCTTCACGTCGGCACCCCAGGCGATGCAGTGACCGTGGCCGCGATGGGTGGAGGCGATGATGTCACCTTCGGAAAGGGCCGCGCACACACCGGTGGCGATGCCTTCCTGACCGAGATAGGGATGGAAGTATCCCCGGATGAGGCCCTGCCGATAGAGCTTGATGCCCTCGGTTTCGAAAACGCGGATTTTGTAGGCGGTGCGGAAAATCTTTTCCAGAAGTTCGCGGGGCGGTGCGTTGGCGTGTTTGGCTGTAGCTGGCATGATTTAAAAGACCCCGTTGACGGC
>CALMLK010000114.1 GCA_937868035.1 uncultured Alphaproteobacteria bacterium | reverse complement strand
TTGCGGTTCGCGCTCGCCATCTGCTGCACGGTGATCGTCTTGCCAGCGTCTTTCTTGGCCATGGTTTTCACGTCCTGTCTTATTCGGCCACGGCAGCGGCGTCACCGCCACGGCGCAGCACGTCAGAGACCTTCTTGCCACGGCGGTTGGCCACCATGCGCGGAGATGTCTGCTTCTTGAGCGCGTCGATCGTGGCGCGGATCATGTTGTAGGGGTTCGAGGAACCGGTGGACTTGGCGACGACGTCGGCCATGCCCAGGCTTTCGAAGACAGCACGCATCGGGCCGCCGGCGATGATGCCGGTACCTGCCGGCGCCGTGCGCAGCGTGACCTTGCCAGCACCCCAACGTCCGTTGACGTCATGATGCAGCGTGCGGCCTTCGCGCAGCGGCACGCGGATGAGCGCGCGCTTGGCACCTTCGGTGGCCTTGCGCACGGCTTCCGGCACTTCGCGCGCCTTGCCGTGACCGAAGCCGACGCGGCCCTTCTGGTCGCCGACGACGACGAGAGCAGCGAAACCAAAACGCTTGCCGCCCTTCACCACCTTTGCGACGCGGTTGATGTGGACCAGCTTGTCAATGAACTCGCTGTCCTTCTCGTCGCGATCGCCGCGGTCTTTGCGCTCACCGCGTTCGGCACGTTCCTTAGCCATGTGTGCTCCGCTATCCTTAGAAATTCAGTCCGCCAGAACGGGCGGCGTCGGCGAGCGCCTTGATGCGCCCATGATAGATGTAACCACCGCGGTCGAAGACGACGTCCTTGATTCCGGCCTTGATGGCGCGCTCGGCAACGAGCTTGCCGATGGCTTCGGCGGCCGCCTTGTCGGCGCCCGTCTTCTTGCCAGCCTTGAAATCCTTTTCCATGGTCGAGGCAAAGGCGACAGTCACGCCCTTCGCATCATCAATGACCTGGGCATAGATGTTCTTGGACGACCGGTGCACCGAAAGGCGCGGGCGGCCGTTGAGGCGCTCGGCAAGCGCCTTGCGGACGCGGGCCTTGCGCAAATTGAGGGGAGTGACTTTCGCCATGATGCGTGTCCCTTACTTCTTCTTCCCTTCCTTGCGGAAGATGTGTTCGCCGGCGTACTTGATGCCCTTGCCCTTGTAGGGTTCCGGGCCGCGCCATTCGCGGATTTCGGCGGCGACCTGGCCAACCTGCTGCTTGTCGATGCCGGAGATCACGATTTCCGTGGGCTTCGGCGTCTTGATCTCGATCCCTGTGGGGATCGGGTAGTTGACGTCGTGGCTGTAGCCGAGGTTGAGCTGAAGGCTCTTGCCGGCGACAGCGGCGCGATAACCCACGCCGTTGATTTCCAGCGACTTGGTGTAGCCATCCGTCACACCCTTCACCATGTTGGCGACGAGCGTGCGCGACATGCCCCAGGCGGAGCGTGCCAGCTTGGATTCATTGATCGGGTCCACCTTGACGCCGCCCTCCTCCATCTTCACGAGCACCTGCTCGTTGAGGACTTCCTTGAGCTCGCCCTTGGGGCCCTTCACCGATACCGTCTGGCCCGACACGTTGACCGTGACGCCTGCCGGAACCGGGACTGCTTTCTTGCCGATACGTGACATCTTTCGCTTCCTTAGAAGACCGTGCAGAGCACTTCGCCGCCGACGTTCTGGGCGCGGGCATCGGCATCCGACATCACGCCCTTCGGCGTGGAGAGGATGGAGATGCCGAGACCATTGTAAACGGACGGCAGAGTGGACACAGAGGCGTAGACCCGGCGGCCGGGCTTCGACACACGGTGGATTTCCTTGATGACGGGAGCGCCATCAAAATACTTCAGTTCAACCTCGATCTCGGACTTGCCGTCCTTCTCGATGGTGGTGAAACCGCGGATATAGCCTTCCCGGTGCAGCACTTCGAGCACACGCTCGCGCAGGCGGGACGGCGGCACGGCCACCTTGTTCTTGCCACGCTCCTGAGCGTTGCGGATGCGCGCCAGCATATCACCGACGGGATCACTGATGTTCATGGACATATTCCTGATCCTCTCTTACCAGCTCGACTTGACCATGCCGGGGATGAGACCCTGGTTGGCCAGATCGCGCAGCGCGATACGCGACATCTTGAGTTTGCGGTAATAGGCGCGCGAACGGCCCGTCACTTCGCAGCGGTTGTGGATGCGCACCTTGGCGGAGTTGCGCGGCATTTCCGCCAACTTCAGGACAGCGGCGAAACGCTCTTCCATCGGGGTGGTCTTGTTGCGGATCAGGGCCTTCAGCCGCTTGCGCTTGCCTTCGGCAGACTTCGCCATCTTGCGGCGCTTGTCGTTGCGGTTGATCGAGCTTGTCTTTGCCATGAAATAAACTCTCTCCTTAAGCCGCTTTGCGCTGGCTCTTGCGGAAGGGGAAGTTGAAGGCGGCGAGAAGCGCGCGGGCTTCCTCGTCGGTCTTCGCGGACGTGCAGACGATCACGTCCATGCCCCACACCCGGTCAATCTTGTCGTAATCGATTTCCGGGAAAATGATGTGTTCCTTGATGCCCATGGCGTAGTTGCCACGGCCGTCGAAGGAACGGTCCGTCAGGCCGCGGAAGTCACGCACGCGCGGCAGGGCCACGGTGATGAGGCGGTCCATGAACTCGTACATGCGGGTCTTGCGCAGCGTCACCTTGGTGCCGATCGCCAGGTTCTCGCGGATCTTGAACTGCGCGATGGCCTTGCGGGACTTGGTGATCACGGGCTTCTGGCCGGCGATCTTTTCCAGTTCCGAAGCGGCGACGTTCACCAGCTTGGAATCCTGCGTGGCTTCACCGACGCCCATGTTCAGGACGATCTTGGTGATCTTCGGCACTTCCATGACGTTCTTGTAGCCGAACTGCTTGATCATGTCGGGCTTCACGGTTTCGTCGTAGAACTTGCGCAGGCGCGGCACATAGTTTTCCGGCAAGCCGGCGTTGGCATCAGCCACGCCAGACTTCTCGGCAGCCTTCTTGGCGCCCTTCTCAGCCTTGGCGGCGGGCTTGTCAGCCTTGGCGGCCGCCGGCTTGGCTTTCTTTTCCTCAGCCATTGATCGTCTCTCCTGAACGCTTGGCAACGCGGACCTTCTTGCCGTCGGCGAGGGTCTTGAAGCCCACGCGGGTCGGCTTGCCGTCCTTCGGGTCGCGCAGCGCGATGTTCGAAATGTGGATCGGCATGCTCTGCTGAACAATGCCGCCTTCCTGGGTCGGCGTCTGCTTGGTGTGACGCTTGGCAACGTTCACACCCGAGACGACGGCGCGGTTTTCCGTGGGGATGACACGCAGGACTTCGCCCTGCTTGCCCTTGTCCTTGCCGGCGATGACAACAACCTTGTCACCCTTCTTGATTTTCAGCTTCGCAGCCATGTTAGAGGACCTCCGGTGCGAGCGAGATGATCTTCATCTGGTTCTTGGAACGCAGTTCGCGCGGAACCGGTCCGAAGATACGCGTGCCCACGGGCTCGCCCTGGGCATTGATGAGGACCGCGGCGTTGCGGTCGAAGCGGATCGCCGAACCATCCGCACGGCGGATGTCCTTGGCGGTGCGCACGACGATCGCCTTCATGACGGCGCCCTTCTTCACGCGACCGCGCGGAATGGCATCCTTCACCGACACGACGATGATGTCGCCCACGCCAGCGTAACGGCGCTTGGAGCCGCCGAGCACCTTGATGCACTGAACGCGGCGGGCACCGGAATTGTCGGCAACGTCGAGATTTGTCTCTTGTTGGATCATGGTTTCACCTGTTCAGTTCAAGCCTTGGCCGCGTCGACCTTCTCGACCAGTGTCCAGCGCTTCTGCTTGGACAGAGGCCGGGCCTCCTGGATGCGGACGATCTCGCCAACCTTGGCTTCATTCTTTTCGTCATGGGCGTGATACTTCTTCGACACACGCACGGTCTTCTTGAACACCGGATGGCGGAGGCGGCGTTCCACCTTCACCACGATGGTCTTGTCGTTCTTGTCGCTGACGACCACACCTTGCAGGATGCGCTTGGGCATGTTCTTGCGTCTCTCTTACTTGGCCTTGGCCGACACGGTCGCTTGCGTCTTGAGACGGGCGATGTCGCGGCGGATCTGGCGGATGCGGTTGGTCTTTTCCAGCTGGCCGGAGGCGCGCTGGAAACGCAGGTTCAGCTGCTCCTTGCGGAGCTTCAGGATTTCGTCCTTGATCTGGTCGCTGCTGAGGGCGCGAACGTCACTCATCTTCATGATGCTCTCTCCCCTTATTCACCGAGGCGCGCAACGAAGCGCGTCTTGATGGGCAACTTGGCGGCGGCAAGGCTGAGGGATTCCTCAGCGACATTGCGCGGAACGCCGTCGATTTCGAACAACACGCGGCCCGGCTTCACGCGGGCGGCCCAGTATTCCGTGGAACCCTTGCCGGAGCCCATGCGGACTTCGGCGGGCTTCTTGGAGACCGGCACGTCCGGGAAGACGCGGATCCAGATGCGGCCGGCGCGCTTCATGCCACGGGCAAGAGCGCGGCGGGCCGCTTCGATCTGGCGGGCCGTCAGGCGCTCCGGCTCAAGAGCCTTGAGACCGAAGTTGCCGAAGTCGAGCGTATTGCAGCTCGTGGCATTGCCATGGATGCGGCCCTTGTGGGCCTTGCGGTACTTTGTTTTCTTTGGTTGCAGCATGATCTACTCGCTGTCTCAATTCCGCTCTTCGCGGCGCGGCGGACGGCTTCCGCCGCCTTCCTGCTGTTCCGCAAAGCGCTTGTCGGTGGCCATCGGGTCGTGCTCGAGGATTTCACCCTTGAAGATCCAGACCTTCACGCCGTTGGTGCCGTAGGCCGTGTGGGCCGTGGCGACACCGTAGTCGACGTCGGCGCGCAGCGTGTGCAGCGGCACGCGGCCTTCACGGTACCATTCGGTGCGGGCGATTTCGGCGCCGCCCAGACGGCCGGCGCAGGTGATCTTGATGCCGAGGGCGCCCATGCGCTGGGCCGACTGCACGGCGCGCTTCATCGCACGGCGGAAAGCCACGCGGCGTTCGAGCTGCTGTGCAATGTTGTCGGCGACCAGGTTGGCGTCGATCTCGGGCTTGCGCACTTCAACGATGTTGAGGTGCACTTCCGAGCCCGTCATCTCGGCCACGCGCTTGCGCAGCTTCTCGATGTCGGCGCCCTTCTTGCCGATCACCACGCCCGGACGGGCGGAGTAGATCGTGACGCGGCACTTCTTGTGCGGACGCTCGATGATGACCTTCGAGACACCGGCCTGCTTCAGCTCGGCCTTGAGGTATTCACGGATCGCCATGTCCTCGTGGAGGAGCTTGCCGTATTCGCGGCTGTTGGCGAACCAGCGGGAATCCCACGTGCGGATTACGCCCAGGCGCATGCCAATGGGATTGACTTTCTGACCCATTATGCGGCCTCCTTCGCTTCGGGAGAAACTTCCCGGACGACGATCGTCAGTTCAGAAAAGAATTTGTGGATGTGGCCGACCCGGCCGCGTGCATCCGGGAACCAGCGCTTCATCACCAGGTTCTTGCCGGTCCAGGCCTCGGCAACAATCAGGTTGTTGATGTCGAGGTCGTGGTTGTTCTCGGCGTTTGCGATGGCGCTTTCCAGCGTCTTCTTCACGTCCTTGGCGATGCGGCGCGGCGAGAACTGCAGGTGGGCGAGCGCCTTCTGCACCTTCATGCCGCGGATTTCCGCCGCCACATCATTCAGCTTGCGCGTGTTGATGCGGATCGAACGGGTGGTCGCCTTGGCCTCGGTGGCCGGCAGCGCGCGCTTTGTCTTGGGCTTGCTCATGGCTCGTTACTTTCCGGCAGCGGCCTTCTTGTCCGAACCGCCGTGGGCCTTGAAGGTCCGGGTCGGTGCGAACTCGCCGAGCTTGTGACCGACCATTTCTTCGGTCACGTGCACGGGGATGAACTTGTTGCCGTTGTGAACCTGGAACGTCAGGCCCACAAAGTTCGGCAGGATCGTGGAGCGGCGGCTCCACGTCTTGATCGCCTGGCGCGAGCCGCGGGCGGCGTCGGCCTTTTTCAGCAGATACCCGTCAACGAACGGGCCTTTCCATACGGAGCGTGTCATGTCGCGCTACCCCTTAAGACTTCTTGCGGTCGTGGCGGCTGCGCACGATCATCTTGGTCGTACGCTTGTTGGTGCGTGTCTTCTTGCCCTTGGTCGGCTTGCCCCACGGCGTTGCCCAGTGCTTACCACCGTTGGTACGGCCACCGTTCGGATGGTCGACCGGGTTGCGGGCGATACCGCGCGAGATCGGGCGCCAGCCCTTCCAGCGGGTGCGGCCGGCCTTGCCGACCACTTCGTTGAGGTGGTCCGGGTTCGACACGGCGCCGATGGAGGCCATGCCGATGGCCGGCACCATGCGGGTTTCACCCGACTTGAGCTTGATGATGACGTTGGCGCCATCACGGCCTGCGACCATCACGTAGGTGCCTGCGGCGCGGGCGAGAGAACCGCCGGAGCCGGGCTTCGTTTCCACGTTGTGCACGATCGTGCCCACGGGAACGGCGCCGATCGGCATGGCGTTGCCGGGCTTCACGTCGACGTTCGGGCCGGAAATGACCTGGTCGCCCACGGCCAGGCGCTGCGGCGCGAGGATGTAGGAGAGCGTGCCATCGGCATACTTGATCAGCGCGATGAACGAGGTGCGGTTCGGATCGTATTCAAGGCGCTCGACCGTGGCAGGCATGCCATGCTTCGTGCGCTTGAAGTCGATCAGGCGGTAGGCCTGCTTGTGGCCGCCGCCCTGGCCGCGGGTGGTGACACGGCCGGTGTTGCCACGGCCGCCGTTGTTCTTCTGGCCCGTCACCAGGCTCTTCACGGGCTTGCCCTTGAAGAGGTCGGAGCGGTCCACCTGGATCAGGTGGCGGCGTCCGGCTGATGTGGGGTTGAATGTCTTGAGTGCCATTGTTCTTGACCCTTACAGACCGGTCGTCACGTCGAGGCGTTCGCCTTCGGCGAGCGTGACGTAAGCCTTCTTCTTGTCGCCCAGCAGGGACTTGCGTCCGCGGAACGTCCGGAGCTTGCCCTTGCGGACGAGCGTGTTGACGGCCTTCACCTTCACACCGAAAAGACCTTCGATGGCCTTCTTGATTTCAGTCTTCGTGGCGTCGCGGGCGACGTTGAAGACGATCTGGTTGGAAGCCGAAACCATCGTGCCCTTTTCGGTGATCGATGGGGACAGGATGATGCTGTAGTAGTGTTCCTTGCTCATTTGAAGCGAGCCTCCAGAGCTTCGACAGCCGCCTTCGTCAGAACCAGGTTCTTGCGACGGAGAATGTCGTAGACGTTGATGCCCTGGATGGGCAGCACGTCGATGTTCGGAATGTTGCGGGCTGCCTTGGCGAAGCCCTCGTTCAGCACCGCGCCGTCGATGATCAGCGCGTTGACGAGGCCGAGCTTCTCGAAGACCGCCTTGACCGACTTGGTCTTGGCTTCGGCGAGTTCCGCCTTGTCCACGATGATCAGCTCGGAAGCCTTCACCTTGGTCGAGAGGGCGTGCTTGAGGCCAAGCGCGCGGACCTTCTTGTTCAGCGCCGTTTCATGGCTGCGGAAGCGCGGGCCAAAGGCCTTGCCGCCGCCCACGAACAGACCAGGCTTGCGCGAACCGTGACGGGCGCCGCCGGTGCCCTTCTGGCGGTACATC
>CALMLK010000113.1 GCA_937868035.1 uncultured Alphaproteobacteria bacterium | reverse complement strand
GTGATCGGGTTGCGGGCAGGCGCTGGATCGGAAGCGGGCAGGTGGGTACACCTCGGCGCGCTTCTGCTGCTTGTTTGGGCCGCAATTGCCGCCCTTCACGCCCCCGCTTTCGCCCAGGAAGAACCCAGCGAGGAAGACCGTTCCGGCTTCTTCCGCTACCTGCAGGCGGTGCCGCAGGTCAAATTGCCGAGGCTTGATCTCGTCCCGTTCTGGACGGATGACCTGAAGAAAGGCCGCAAGGCCTACAACAAGGGCGAATATGGCAGGGCCTTCAAGTTCTTTGGCCGCGCCTCGGAAGACGGCAACTCCGTCGCTGACTGGTATCTCGGCCACATGTACCGGCTGGGCCGGGGCGTGTCGGCAAGCGATGCCATGGCCTACAGCTACTACCAGCGAGTGGCCGAAAACTTCGATCCCGACGAGCCGGACCACAAGCGCCTCCAGATCATGGTCGATAGCCAGATATGGATTGCCTACTACATCCGTCATGGCGTGCCGGAAGCTGGCATCAAGGCCGATCCGGGCCGTGCCGCGCGCGTCTATCTCCGCCTCGCCTCCACCTATGGCCATCCCGAAGCGAGCTTTGCGCTGGGTGTCATGAGCCTGAAGGGCGAGGGCATGAAGAAGAACCCGCAGCAGGGCCTGAAATGGCTGACAGCGGCCGCCCGCAAGCGCCACCCCGGGGCGCAAGCCTATCTGGGTGACCTCTACTGGCGCGGCAATGCCGTGAAGCAGGATCAGGTGCGCGCCCTGATGTGGTATGTCCTGGCCTCGCAGACAGCCAATCCGGCCGAAGACCGCAAGATCATCGAGCGCTACAACGAATTGAACAGCGCGCTGGAGGAAGACGAGCGTCTGGAAGCTGAAGCCCGCGCCCGCGTCTGGGCCGACCAGTATCCGGCCCCGTCGCAGTAAGCGGCACTCAATCGTGGCGTGAAGGCCGCGTCCAGATATAGACTCCCACAAGCACCATGATGCCCGCCGCCACGGCAGGCACCCACAGGATGCTGCTCCAGAAGAACAGTGCGGCGGCTGCACCAAGCATCATCGCCGTTGCCAGCATCTTGGCGCGCAAGGGAATGACGCCATGGTCTTGCCAGTCGCGGATGTAGGGGCCCGCTGTCGGATGATTGCGAATTTTTTCGGCAAGCTCCGGTGAGGCCCTGCTGAAGGCCCACACCGCCACGATGAGGAAGGGCGTGGTCGGCAGGATGGGGAGGGCGATGCCCACAAGCCCAAGAAGGACACTGATCCAACCCAAGGCAAGATAGAACGGTTTCGCGAAGCGGTTGGCACTCATTGTGGGGGGATGCTTGCACTGGCCTGCTGAATAATGCAATCACGGGACATGGCCGAATTGGACCCGAAAAAACCCGACAGCGAAGAACAGAAACGATCGTTCCTGGGCCGTTTGCGCGCCTATTTCTTTACGGGCGTGGTCATCATCGCGCCTGCCGCCATCACCGTGTGGGCAACACTGTGGTTCATCTCGCTGTTCGACAGCGTGGTGAAGCCGCTCATTCCCTTGCACTACAATCCGGATACGTATCTTCCCTTCAAGGTTCCGGGAACGGGCCTTGTGGTGGCACTGCTCATCATCACGGCCGTGGGGGCTCTCGCAGCCAACCTCGTGGGCCGCACCTTGATCGGCTGGTGGGATAGCATCATCCACCGCACGCCAGTGGTCCGCTCGGTCTACAAGGGCTCGAAGCAGATCTTCCAGACGATCTTTGCCGACAAGGGCACCAATTTCAAATTCGTCTGCCGGGTCCGCTGGCCGCACCGGGACATGTGGACGATTGCCTTTGTCTCCCGCGAGCTGGATGGCGGGCAGATCGGATTGGAAACGGGCCGCAAGATGTATGCGGTCTACGTGGCCACGACGCCCAATCCCACCGGTGGCTATGTGGTGTTCGTCGACGAAGCCGAGGTGGACATCCTGCCCATGAGCGTCGAGGACGGACTGAAGCTGGTGATCTCCATGGGACTGGTGTTCCCCGACAAGCCATCAACGGCAGCGGAAAAGGTCGCAACACTTCCTCCCGGCGTGGAAAGCCCCAGGCCGGCGCCGCAACGGGCGAAGCCGGCCCGCAAGGCCCGCCGCACGAAATAGGCGCCTGTCACCCTGCCGAAATCAGGCGGACAGCTTCATCACGGCCGAAAAGATAGAGCAGCGTCTGTAACGCGGCGCCGCGAGCGCCCGCAAGCTGCGGGTTGATGCGCAGGATCAGCGCCGCATCATCCCGCGCCGCGCTGAGCAAATCCCCATGTATGGCGAGATCGGCCATGCGGAACACGGGCAGCCCGGATTGCTGCGTGCCCAGCATTTCGCCTGCACCCCGCAGGCGCAGGTCTTCCTCGGCGATGCGAAAACCGTCTTCGGTATCGCGCATGATCTGCAACCGCGCCTTCGCCGTCTCGCCCAGCGGTTCCTGGTAGAGCAGCAGGCAACTGGATTTGGCGGAGCCGCGCCCCACGCGCCCGCGCAACTGGTGCAACTGCGACAGTCCGAAACGTTCCGCATTCTCGATCACCATGATGGAGGCCTCCGGCACATCGACGCCCACCTCGATCACCGTCGTCGAGACGAGGATCGACAACGCGCCCGCCTTGAAGGCAGCCATGACGGAGTCCTTGTCCTTGCCCTTCATGCGGCCATGCACGAGACCGACCTTGCCGGGGAACACCTTGGCCAGTGCAGCGTAGCGGTCCTCCGCTGCCGCCATGTCGACAACCTCGCTTTCCTCCACCAGCGGGCACACCCAATAGGCGCGCACACCCTGCGAGAGGGACCGCGCCAGCCCAGCCACGATATCGTCGATGCGCGAGAGCGGCATCACGCGCGTGTCGATGGGCAAGCGTCCCGCAGGCTTCTCGGTGAGCTTGGAAACGTCCATGTCGCCATAGACCGTGAGTGCAAGCGTGCGGGGGATCGGTGTCGCCGTCATCACCAGCAGGTCCGGCGCTTCATTGGCCTTGGCCTGCAGGGCAAGACGCTGGTGCACGCCGAAGCGGTGTTGTTCGTCGATCACGGCAAGGCCGAGGTCGCGGAATGTGACGTCGTCCTGGAACAGGGCGTGTGTGCCGATGAGAATGTCGATGGCGCCTGAGGCGAGTGCGGCCAACACCTCGTCTCGCGCCGCGCCTTTTTCGCGGCCCGTCAGCAGGCCGATCCGCAGTCCGGCCGCTGCGCCCAACTTTGAGAGCGTGGCGAAATGCTGCCGCGCAAGAATTTCAGTCGGTACCATGAAGGCACCCTGCGTTCCCGCTTCCACGGCGGCCGCAAGGGCGAGTAGCGCCACGACGGTTTTGCCAGCGCCCACGTCGCCCTGCAGCAGGCGGATCATCCGCAAGGGCTGAGCCATGTCGCGGAGAATATCCTCGGTGGCCGTGACCTGCGATGTGGTGAGCGTATAGGGAAGGGCCGCGATGATCTGCGCGCGGCGTTCTCCAGTGCCGCGCAGAACGCGCCCGGAGGCCCGCTTCAAGTTCTGCCGCACCAGCATCAGCGCCAATTGGTTTGCCAGCAACTCGTCATAGGCGACACGCTGGCGTGCCGGGCTGTTGCTCTCGAGCGCCGCAAGCGTTTCCGGCCTGTGGCAGGCACGAAGCGCCGTGGCGAAATCCGGCCAGGCGTTCTTGGATAGCCATGCCGCATCCTGCCATTCCGGAAGATCAGGCAGGCGCGCCAGCGCCGCCTGCATCGCCTTCGCCATGACCTTCGACGACAGCCCCGCCGTCATGGGATAAACCGGCTCGATCAGCGGCAGGTGCTCAAATTCCTCGCGGGTGACGATGTGATCGGGGTGACTCATCTGGGCGTCGGCGC
>CALMLK010000112.1 GCA_937868035.1 uncultured Alphaproteobacteria bacterium | reverse complement strand
CGCGCAGGGGGCCAGACTCGGACGCCGCCAGCGACCCCGCCCCTGCCCGCCTAGAGCACGAAGTCCGTGGCGTGCAGCGTGTGGCTTCCCGTGAGGGCGAGCTTGAAATCCACCAGGCTGTCGCCGTTGGTATCGGCGGTGATGAAGGTCATCCCCCCGGACTCGCTGACCAGCAGCGACCCGCCGAAGGTGAAGGCATCATTCATGCCGCCTGCAATGGCATCGATGGCGCTCAGGTTGATCTTGTCAACGCCATCGGTGAAATCGGTGATGGTGTCATATTGCGCCGGGTTGGATTCAGCCAGCGTATAGAAATAGAAGATGTCCGCGCCGGTGCCGCCCGCCAGGGAGTCAGCGCCATTGCCGCCGATGAGACGGTCGGCCCCGTCGCCGCCTGACAGTGTGTCGTTGCCATCCAGCCCATAGAGATAGTTGGAGAGGGCCGACCCCGTAAGCGTGTCTGCAAAGGCCGATCCCCGAATGCTCTCAATTCCTGTCAGCGTATCGCTGCCGCTGCCGCCGGTGGCCTGTTGCACCGTCAGCGCGAGGTTGACGGTGACCGCCGCCGTGGCATCGCTGTAGTTCACCGTATCGGTGCCGAGGCCGCCGTTGATCGTGTCGTTGCCATCTCCGCCATTCAACGTGTCGTTTCCGGCGTCGCCATTCAGGGTGTCGTCCCCCGCGCCACCCAGAAGCGAGTCGATGCCGTCGCCGCCGTTCAGCACGTCATTGCCGGCGAGCCCGCTCAGCGTGTTGTTGCCTGTTGAACCGCTGAGCGAGTCGTCGAAGGCGGAGCCGAACAGGTTTTCGACGTCCACCAGCGTGTCGCTGCCGCTGCCGCCCGTCGCCTGGGCGACAACAACGGCGAGGCTGACGGTAACGGCCGCCGTTGCATCGCTATAGGTCGCCGTGTCGGTGCCGGTACCGCCGTTCAGGATGTCGTCTCCGGCGCCGCCATTCAGGGTGTCGTTGTCGGCATCCCCATAGAGCGTGTCATTGCCGGTGCCGCCCATCAAGGTGTCGACGCCCGCACCTCCGCTCAGAAGATCGTTGCCGTTCATGCCTTCCAGCTTGTTGACGCCCGCATCGCCGGTGAGCACGTCATTGAAGTTGGAGCCGCGCAGGCTTTCGATGGAGATGAGCGTATCGATGCCGGCACTGCCCGTGGATTGGGCTGAAGTGATCGCGAGATTGACCGTGACGGTCGCCGTGGCGTCGACGTAGGACGCAACGTCGATGCCGGCGCCGCCATTGATGGTGTCATTGCCAGCGCCGCCGTAGATCACGTCGTTTTCGCTGTCGCCGTTCAAGGTGTCGTTGCCATTGCCGCCGTAGATGCTGTCGGCTCCCGCTCCGCCGCTGATGACATCGTTGCCATCCAGGCCTTCCAGCTTGTTCCCGGCTGTGGAGCCGGTCAGCCGGTCGTCGAAACCGGAGCCCCGCAGGTATTCGATGCCGCTCAGCGTGTCGCTGCCGCTGCCACCCGTGGCCTGGGCCGTGGCAATGGCGAGGCTGACGGTGATCGCCCCCGTCGCGTCGCTGTAGCTCACGGTGTCCGTGCCGAGGCCGCCGTTCAACGCATCGTTCCCGGCACCGCCGTTCAGGGTATCGTTGCCGGCATCGCCGTTGAGCGTGTCGTTCCCGGCACCGCCGTTCAAAATGTCATTGCCGTCGAGGCCATTGATGATTTCCGCACCATCTCCGCCGGTGAGAGTGTTGGCTGCCGTGGTGCCATTGAGCGTGACCGGCGGCGGTGGTGGCGGAGGCGGCGGCGGGGCATCGGTCAGGACCAGTTCTTCGATGCCATAGGCCAGGTAATTGTAGGTGATGGTCTGGGTACCGCTGAGATAGAGGATGTCGTAGCCCGCGCCACCATCGAACTGCAGCAGGAAGTCGGCGATGTCGGCGTAGAAGATGTCGTTGCCATCGCCGCCGATCAGGATGTCCGCACCGGCACCGCCCGTCAGCGTGTCATTGCCAGCGCCGCCATTCAGCGTGTCGTTGCCTGCATTGCCGTTCAGGATGTTGGCGAGGGCGTTGCCCAGGATGGTGTCATTGCCCGCGCCGCCAGCGGCATTCTCGATGTTGCAACCATAGGCGATGGCGATGTTGTTGGTCATGGCATCGCAGTCGGAGAAGGCGCCGGGGTTGAGATCGATGCGCGACGCCGTGGTGAAGCCCGAGAGATCCAGCCAGTCATTTCCGGCCGCATCCCACAAGGTCATGATCGGATGCTTGTTCTGGGTGAAATCATAGATCGCGCTGTCGGCGGTGGAATTGAAGCCATAGCGCGTGTCCCCGGTGCGGGTGGTCGTCTCGGCGCCGTAGAGGACCTGGATGGCAAGGATATCGTGCACCATCGGCGTCTGGGCATAGTAGGAGCGATTGTCGCTCGCGATCCAGTCGGCCCCGGTGTTGCTGGCGCCGAAATAGGACATGATCGTGTACTGGATCGTATCCATCGAATAGAGCGCGTTGGCGGCATAGGTGGGGCTGCCACCATTGTAGTCGCCGGGATGATCCAGCCCCAGCGCGTGGCCGATCTCGTGCATGTAGGCGAGCGCACCCCAGCTGCCGATCTTGGGCGTGACCAGGTCGTTGGTGCCTGTCGTGGCATTGTAGTTCGGGTTGAACCACACGGAACCGCCGGGCGATCCGCCCGGCATGTAGGCGTGGGCGTAGCTGACATTGGTGGTGGAGTTCTGCAACGTGATCTGGGGCGCGGCGTTGTTCTCGACAAAATCGACGGAGATCAGGTCGTCCCACAGTTTCAGCGCCAGGACGGCCATGTCCTTCTGGGCCTGGGAAAACGGGCTGAAGCCGTTGCCTTCGCCATACCAGGCATTGAAGGAAATGGCGGGGGCCACCGCGGAGAACGAATAGTTGACCGTTTGGCCACTCCAGCTTGAGCCATCGCGCAGGAGATTGCTGACGATCTGATTGTTCGTCCAGACAGCAGGCATGTGGAAACTCCCCAGTTTCAAAAAATTGCCGTGGGGAGCCTTATGCGTTCCTGCGGTTGCAAGGGGGCTAACTCGAATGGTTGCATTTTCATGAAAAGTGCAGGGACCACGGGAATGCACGCCTTAACCTTAACGGGCCGGGCAGTCCCTTCTCAAAGCGCGTTTCGGGCGGAGACGTGGCGCCGGTTGCGGTTGCCCCTGAAGTTAAGGCATAACAGCGCCAACAGACGGAATTTCCATGAACAAAGACATCAAAGTCATCTCCTCCTTCCCGCGCAAGGTGAAGGAAATCGAAAACCTGTTCATTCCCCTTTCCGACGGCACCAAGCTGGCGGCGCGGATTTGGCTTCCGGTGGATGCCGAGAAGAACCCTGTTCCGGCGCTCCTGGAATTCCTGCCCTATCGCAAGCGCGACGGCACCATCGTGCGCGACCAGCTCACCCACCCCTATTTCGCCGGCCACGGCTATGCCTCGGTCCGCGTCGACATGCGTGGCAATGGCGACAGCGGCGGGCTGATGGATGATGAGTACACCCGCCAGGAACAGGAAGATGCCCTGGAGGTGATCGCCTGGCTTTCCCGGCAGAAATGGTGTTCGGGCAATGTCGGCATGTTCGGCATCTCGTGGGGCGGCTTCAACGCGCTGCAAGTCGCGGCACTGCGCCCGCCTGCCCTCAAGGCCATCGTGTCGCTCTGCTCCACCGACGACCGCTATGAAGATGACGTGCACTACAAGGGCGGTACCGTGCTCAATGAGATGCACGGCTGGGCCGCGACCATGCTGGCCTATTCGTCACGTCCGCCCGATCCCGAGATCGTGGGCAAGGGTTGGAAGAAGATGTGGCTGGAGCGTCTTGCGCACGAGCCTTTCCTGCTCATCGACTGGCTGAAGCATCCGCATCGCGACGCCTATTGGAAGCACGGCTCCATCTGCGAGGACTGGAACAAGATCCAGACCCCGACGCTGCTGATCGGCGGGTGGAACGACGCCTATTCCAATGCCATTCCCCGCATGATGCGCAACATGCGTGTGCCGCGCAAAGCCATCATCGGGCCTTGGGCGCACAAGTATCCGCATTTTGCGGTGCCGGGTCCGCGCATCGGCGGCCTGCAGGAAATGCTGCGCTGGTGGGATTTCTATCTCAAGAACATCAACACGGGCGTGACGCTCGATCCCGACTATCGCGTCTACCTCATGGACGCCTACACGCCTGGCTCCTTCCCGGAAGAAATCTCCGGGCGCTGGATTTCCGAGAGTTTCTGGGGCCACGGCACGGTGGACAACCGCACCTGGAACCTCACGGCCAACGGCATCGCCCCCAAGCCGGGCACGGAAAAGGACCTGAAGATTTCGTCGCGGCAGACCTGCGGCTTCGACGGGGGTGAATACTGCATCATCTGGCTCGGACCGGAATTTCCCGGCGACCAGCGCGATGACGACGCGCAATCGATCACCTTCGATTCACCGGAACTGACGGAAGACATGGAGATCGTCGGCCAGCCGTCGATCGACCTCCATTTCACCTCTGACAAGCCGGTGGCGCATGTGGCGGTCCGTCTCAATGACGTCTGGCCTTCGGGTGAGACGACGCGGATCACCTATCACCTGCAGAACCTCTGCATGAGCGCCAGCCGCGAGACGCCAAAGCCGCTCGAACCCGGCAAGCGCAGCAAGATGAAGATCAAGCTGGACGACATTGCCTGGAAGGTGCCCAAGGGCCACAAGATCCGTGTCTCCATTTCCACGACGTACTTCCCGATGATGTGGCCCGTGGCGGAGGCGCCGGAACTCACCATCCATGCCGGACCCTCGACGCTGACGCTGCCGATCCGCAAGCCGCAGAAAAACGAGAAGGAAGTGGTGTTCGCCGGACCGCAGTCGGCGCCGCCGCTCAAGCAAACGACCATCAGCAAGCCGTTCCACAAGCGCGAGAAGACGATTGATCCCGCCACGGGCGAGGTGCGGCTGGAGATCATCGACGATTTCGGAACCTCCAAGGTCAGGTCGCACGGCCTCGAAATCGGCGGGGTGGGACGCGAATACTACACGATCCTGCCGGATGATCCGCTTTCGGCGAAGATGGAGACGCATTGGACAGAAACCCGCAAGCGCGGACGCTGGTCTGTGCGCACCGAGACCAAGGGACGGCTCACTGCCAGCAAGACCCATTGGATCATCTGGGGCCAGATCGAGGCCTTCGAAGGCAAGAAGAAGGTTTTCTCGAAGGAGTTCAATGAGGAAATCGAGCGCAAGCTGCAGTAATCCGTTTTGGCAACCGTGCCGTAATTTCCCAGCAGGAGAGACGGTACATGACAGCATTGGCTTTGGGCATGGTGACGAGCGGAAAATCGCCTGATTTCGCCGCCCGCGAACATGCCGCGCTGCTGGCGAAGGTGGCCGCGTCCAAGGACCGGCAGGCTTTTGCAGCGCTGTTCGACCATTTTGCCCCGCGGGTGAAAAGTTTCATGATGCGCAAGGGTGCCTCGGCCGAGCAGGCCGAAGACCTGGTGCAGGAAACCATGATCGCGGTGTGGTCGAAGGCCATGCTCTATGCGGCCGACCGCGGTTCGGTTGCCACCTGGATCTTTACCATCGCCCGCAACCTGCGCATCGACCGCATCCGGCGCGAGGCCCCCATGCCTCTCGTCGAACTGGGCGACTACGACGAAGCTTCGGACGATCCGCCGGGCGACGAAGTGCTCGCCCGAAAGCAGGAGGAC
>CALMLK010000111.1 GCA_937868035.1 uncultured Alphaproteobacteria bacterium | reverse complement strand
CAGCGGTGTAGGACATGGGCGGGTGATAGTCCCGCCACCCCTCTCTTGCAACGGCCCCGCAAATTGGCTCTAGTAGGGGGCCAACAAAATAACACCGGGAGTAAACTTCATCATGGCATTGACAAAAAGGCTGCTTCTAGCCGCTTTAGCCGCACTGGCACTCACGGCCCCCGCGATGGCCGCCAACATGATCGGCAACTGCGAGGTGACGGGCGAAAAGGGCTCGATCCCCATCGCCAACCCCGCGAAGGCTGGCCAGTTCACGGTTCTCACGTCGCTTCCCGCACCAATCTGGTGGAACGGCGATGCTGTTGAAAACACCAAGGACGGCATGGAATACTGCATGGCCGCCGAAATCGCCTGGCGCGCCGGCTACGACAAGATGGAAGTCGTGAACACCTCATGGGAAGCCTTCATCGGCAACCAGGCCCAGGGCTACGACGTGGGCTTTGCCCAGACGTCCATCACCGAAGAGCGCAAGAAGGTGTTCGACTTCACCACCCCCTACTTCAACTCCGATATGGGCGTGATCGTCCGCACCGACGCGCCGCTCGACGAGAAGACCATCAAGACGGCCAAGGTCGGCATCCAGCAGGGCACCACGGGCGCGAAGTTTGCCCAGGAAACGCTCGGCATCAAGGACCCGCAGATTTTCGCGGACCAGCCGGAAATGTTTGCCGCCCTGCGTGCCGGACAGGTTGATGCGGCGATCACCGACACCTCGATCACCCTCGCCGAGGAAAAGGCGACGGAAGGAAAGTCCAAGGTCATGGGCCAGTACAAGACCGGTGAAGTCTATGGCGGTATCATGCAGAAGGGCAATCCCAACAATGAAGCTGTCAGCAAGATCATCCAGTCGATGATTGATGACGGCACGCTGGCCAAGCTGGGTGCGAAGTACCTCGCCGCCGGCTGGGGCAAGGATCCGGCCACGATCCCGTATTTCAACCCCTGAGTGACAGGGCAGGGGCCGCGTTTGTGCGCGGGCCCCTGCCTGCACCTGTCCGCATGAAACTGTCTATAAGTTCAGTGTACGGACGAAACCGTGCACCGGAGTGGCACCTCGAATGAATTCCTCTGAAACTCACCTGCCCAAGTCCGCACATGGCCTTGCCGTTGCGGCGATACTCTTCGCTGCCCTCTGCCTGACGGCGGCGATCATGACAACCCGGCTTGTCCGCGCCTCTGTCGCCGAACTCGGCGCCGCGCGACCGACCCACGAATACTTCTTCTGGGGAGCGGTGGCCATGACGGCGCTGCTCTTCTGGCCAGCGCTGAACGGTGTCCGCCTCGCAATGAAGGCGGCCGTGGCAAAAAAATGCGACGACATCGTCGCCATGCGGATCGACACCGCCGCGGCCCGCGAGTCCCTTTCACTGACCTTCGGCTGGGGCGCCTTTGCCCTGCTGGTCATGGGCTTCGTCGCCTTCATCTTCATGAACGACAGCGCGGTGGGCCGCACCTTCTTCCTGCTGCCGCTGATCCACGACAAGTTCCTGCAGGTGCTGGAACGCTTCGTCTTCGTCAACATCTTCGTCTTCGTGGTGGCGGAAATCCTGGTGCTCGTCTGGGGCCTTGTCGTGGCATTGGCCCGCATGATGCCGGGCCCCGCCGGACGCCCCATCCGCGCCCTTGCCACGCTCTACTGCGACATCTTCCGCGGCCTTCCCGCAATCGTCACGCTCTATCTCATCGGCTTCGGCATCCCCACGAGCGGACTGCCCGAGATCATCATCCCCTGGGTCTACGGCCTCTTCGCCGATACGAGCGGCATGAGCGTCCAACAGCTTCGCGATCTCTCGCGCATTGACGTCGTGTGGTGGTGCATCCTCGCGCTGACCCTGACCTACGGCGCCTATGTGGCGGAAGTCTATCGCGCCGGCATCGAGAGCATTCACTGGAGCCAGGTTTCGGCCGCCCGTTCTCTCGGCCTCAGCTATCTGCAGACCATGCGTTATGTGGTGGTGCCGCAAGCGGTGCGCCGCGTGGTGGCGCCCCTGCTGAACGACTTCATCGGCCTGCAGAAGGATACGGCCCTCGTTCAGATTCTGGGACTCGTCGATGCCTTCAACAATTCGCGCGGCATTGCCGCCAACGCCTTCAACCTTTCGGCAGTGACCATCGTGGCCATCCTTTTCGTACTCGTGACAATCCCGCAGGCGCGCGTCGTCGATCATCTGGTCGAACGCGATAACCAGCGCATGAAGGCGGGAGGTTGAGATGGCGTTCCTCGAAATGAAGAACGTCGAGAAGAATTTCGGCCCCGTTCAGGTGCTGCGCGGCATCAACCTCGATGTGAAGTACCATCAGGTTGTCTGCCTCATCGGACCGTCCGGCTGCGGCAAGTCAACGCTGCTCCGCTGCATCAACCAGCTGGAGCCGATCCAGGGCGGAGAAATCCGCCTGGAGGGCGACCGCGTGTCTGGTCCGGGCGTGGACGTCAACCTGTTGCGCCAGAAGGTCGGCATCGTCTTCCAGAGCTTCAATCTGTTCCCGCACATGTCGGTGCTGGAGAACGTGACCCTCGCACCCACCAAGGTGCTGAGGCAGGACCGTGCGGAGGCCGAGGAAAAGGCCATGGCACTGCTCACCCGCATC
>CALMLK010000110.1 GCA_937868035.1 uncultured Alphaproteobacteria bacterium | reverse complement strand
AGGCGGTTGACTTCGTTCATGTTGAGGTAGGGCGCAACGCGCGGATCGGCTTCGGCCACAGCCTTGATCTGCCGGATGGAGGCTGCGTCGCGCATGTGGAAGCCGTCGATGAAATCGCAATCCTGCAGCACGGGGTCCGTGGTGAGGACATAGGGCAAGCCCGATTTTGCGAGCGCGCTTTCCAGTTCCCGAATGTATCCATAACCGCCGTCCTTCTCCATCGCAGCCGTGACGGTGGGGGCAAAGTGCGGAAAAAAGAAGACGTGAGGCACGCCTTCGCTCTCAAGACGGCGATGCATCTTCAGCAGATAGTCGAACTGGCTTTGCGAGATTGTCGCTGATTTCTCGAAACGACGGGTGCCGTTTTCGATGCGGCCCAGGGTCATGCGCAGGTGCTGGTCTTCGGCGGGCTTCGTGGCGGTCAGCAGTTCGCCGTAATAGCGATAGCCGTCCGGCCCGTAGCCGGAGTGATAGCGCATGGCGGAAACCCCGAGCGGGCATTCCGGCCCATTGCGCAGGGCGCGCCAGGCTTCGCGCCACATGCCTTCGCGCCAGATGATGCCCATCAGCCGCAAAATCGCGCGTGGGTCGTTGGGGTCGGAGCGGATGAGTTTGACCTTGTCGACGCCGGCTTCGTCCCAGTTGGGGTTGAACCAGTATTGATCGAGGCCGATCAGCATGAATTTCGGTTTGTGCACGGCGAGCAGCTCAGCCACTGCCGATTCCCCGCGCTTGATGTCGGTCATCATGCGGCCGAGGTTGACGAAGGGCCGCGAGAACTGGCGTTGCGTCAGTTCCAGCACGCGGCTGGAGCCGAGCACGGCGATGTCGGGTTTCACCGTGCGATAGACCTGGAACTTGAAGAAGCCTTCGTTCTGCTTGCCGTATTCCGAAAAGATGCAGGGCTTCCCGGCTGCCTGCTGGATGCGCACGATCTCTTCCTCCGGCAGGAAATCGCCGGTGGCGACCAGCACCTGGCGGGCCAGCAGGGTGAGGGCGAAGAGCAGGGCCAGCAGCACCAGCACCGCGATCACGAAACGGCGGGGATTAGAACTGGAAATAGAGAAATTCACTCGGTCCCCCCAGGCTGATGATGACGCAAATCCAGCACGCGGCCACGAGCAGGAAGTTGAGAATGTTGGGCGCGAAGGCGAAGCGCCGCTTCGGGTCGAGGAAATATTGTGCCGCATTGGGCGGCAGGAAGGCAAAGACGCCGGCAATCGCCATCATGGCGGCGGCTGCTTCCTCGGGCTGCGAGCTGATGATCAGCACTGTTCCGGTGACGGCGGTGGGCAGGAACTGGGGCATGTCGATCACCCCCACCAATCCCTGCAGAACGGTGATGGCGGCGGGGAATGTGGGTGCGCGGAAGAAGACCCAGGCCACGGCCACGGCGAGGAAGGTGAGAACGAAACCCGCGAGCCCGGCGGTCCAGCCTTTCCGTTCGCCCACCACGGCGCGGAACAGGTGGTTGATGATGAGATAGGCGCCATGCAGCGCGCCCCAGGCCACGAAGGTCCATCCGGCACCGTGCCACAAGCCACCCAGCAGCATGGTGAGGAAGAGGTTCAGGTAGCGGCGCAGCGGCCCCTTCCGGTTGCCGCCCAGCGGAATGTAGAGGTAGTCGCGCAGGAAGTTGGAGAGCGTGATGTGCCAGCGCCGCCAGAAATCGATGATGCTCGTCGCCTTGTAAGGCGAATAGAAGTTCACCGGCAGGCGAATGCCGAAGAGCAGCGCGCTGCCCAGCGCCATGTCGGAGTAGCCGGAGAAATCGAAATAGAGCTGGAACGTATAGGCCATCATGCCGAGCCAGCTGTCGCCGGCATTCAGCGTGCTGCCGTCGGCGGCGGCGGTGAACACCGGGCCCACGAACTGCGACAGGCCATCGGCCAGCACCACCTTCTTGAACAGCCCGACGGAGAACAGGCTCAGTCCCGTGGCGAGAATGTCCCAGGTGAGATGCTTCATTTCCAGCCGCGCGAATTGCGGCATGATCTCGCGGTGATGCACGATCGGCCCCGCGATCAACTGCGGAAAGAACGAGACGAACAATCCGAAGCGCAGGAAACTCAGGTCATTCACCTTGCCGGCATAGGCATCGCAGATGAAGGCAATCTTCTGGAAGGTGAAAAAGGAAATGGCGAGCGGCAGCAGAATGGTGCCCGCATCAATATGCGTGCCCAGCACGGCGTTGGCATTGGCGGCGAGGAAGGCGGCGTATTTGAAATAACCCAGTGTGCCGAGATTGAGGATGAGACCGAAGGTGAGCACGCTCCTGCGCCAACGCTGCGCCGTGGCGAGATAATATCCGATGGCGTAGTTGGCGAGCACGAGGCCCAGCAGCAGCGGCACATAGACCGGGTTCCACCAGCCGTAGAAGAAGAGCGAGGCAAGGCTCAACGCCGACAAGGCCCATTGCTTGCGGCCGAACCACATCAGCAGCCAGAATACGCAGACCGTGAGGGGCAGGAAGGCAAAGATGTATGCGACAGAATTGAACAGCATGATCGCCCGTCAGCTTCCCGCCGCACCGGCGCAGCGTGCTGCACCAAGGTCCCGTGCCTTTACGTATCCCATTGCGTTTATTGAGGAAAAATTGTCCATCACCAGCTGCCCCGGCTGTCTTGGCGGATTGGCGGGAGAATGACAAGGGGAGGGCCCGCCGGGACCGGGCGCGGCATGGTTGCGCATGGCGGGCCGTTCTGTTGCAGTGCAACGGATTCAGCCTATAATTCGCGCTGCAAAGGATCTCTCCCATGAAAAATACGGTTTTCATTCACACCAACGAGAAGCAGATGGTGGGCGCCATCGTTTCCGAGCACTCCTTCAAGCGCAATTCCAAGAACCCGGATGCCTTCGATGTGAAGATCATCCGCCGCGAAGACTTCCCCTTCTTCAACGAATTCGAAGGCAAGAAATTCCTGCGCGCGGGCACATGGCGCGTCTGGAAGAATGCCGACCTGCAATCCTTCACGCCGACGCGCTTCATGCCGCCGGAACTGATGAACTACGAGGGCCGTGCCGTCGTCGTCGATCCCGATGTGTTCGCCGTGGGTGATGTGAATGAGCTGTTCGAGCGCGACATGAAGGGCCATGCCGTGCTGGCCAAGCCGCGCCCCGGCCACAACGGCCGCGCCGACTACGTTGCGACGAGCGTGATGCTGCTTGATTGCGCCAAGCTGAAGCACTGGAAGGTGAGCAAGATGTTCGCCGACATGTTCGCAGGCAAGCTGGACTATGAAGACCTGATTACGCTCAATGCAGAGCCCAAGGGCACGGTCGGCCATCTCGAGTCCTACTGGAACGACTTCGATCGCCTGGAGGCGGACACGAAGCTCATCCACAACACCAAGCGCCGCACGCAGCCGTGGAAGACGGGCCTGCCGATCGACTTCCAGAACCGCATCAAGATTCCGCTGGTGGACAAGATCCTCGGCACCAATGGCATCCAGTTGCCGCTGAAGTACAAGAAGCATCCGGACCCGCGCCAAGAAGCGTTCTTCTTCTCGCTGCTCAAGGAATGCCTGGAGCAGGGCAAGGTGTCGAAGGACGTGGTGCAGGAGCACATGCGCAAGAAGCATGTGCGCGCCGATGCGCTGGACGTGCTGGCCCGTGTGCCAACGGTGGCGCAGGTGCTGCAGCAGCGCAAGGCCGCCTAACCGGGGGTTGCGCCATGCGCCTCCGTTCATGTTGCATTGCAACATGAACATGGTTTCGGTTGACAAAAGCATGTTAGGGGGCGGTTTCACCGCCCCTTTTTCATGCCGAGATGTGGCCGATCGTCGGCCGAGACAATCGATGGAGAGTCCCATGCCGCAGGTCCTGCCCGAACACGATGACATCATCCGCGCCCGTGCCTACCAGTTCTGGCTGGAGGAAGGCCGTCCCCATGGCCGGCATGACATCCACTGGCAGCGGGCCCTGGCGAGCGTCGCCGCAACCCTTGTTCCTGAAGCAAAGCCCTTCGCCGTTGCAAGCGCCGCCAAGGCCGGTGTGGTGACAGACGTGTCGCTGATCGGCGGCATCGGCCCCAAGATCAAGGAACAGCTTGCGAAGGCGGGTCTCGCAGCCTTGTCCGACATTGCCGCGCTCACCCCTGCTGCGCTTGCCGCACTTGATGCGAAGCTCGGATGGAAGGGCCGCAGTGCCCGCGAGGCCTGGATTGCGCAGGCGAAGGACCTCATCGCCGGAAAAGCCCCGCGCGCTAAGACCGACAAGGCCCGGGCTGAAAGGCGATAAGACGTATTGCGGACAGAATTGCCCGTGATGCATCTCCATGCAGCACGAGCTTTTTGGCGGCGGCTTCCATGGTCATCTGTCGGGCACTCCACATGTCTTCCGGCTTCGTGCCTTGGCGGCGTGACGGTTGAATGACGTGGCATGCCGCCGTCCGGTCCGGCGCGGGCCTGCCTTGCGGCACGAGGCACTAGCCTTCACGCCGCCATCTTGCTATCGGCGGCCCCTGCCAAGAAGGAAACCTGCCCGTGTCCCATTCGCCTGTCCTCACCGTGATGATCAATGCCGTGCGCAAGGCCGCCCGCGGCGTGCAGCGGGACTATGGCGAGGTGGCGAGCCTTGTGGTGTCGCAGAAGGGCCCCGGCGATTTCGTCACCGCCTCAGACAAGAAGGCGGAGAAGCTGTTGCGCGAGGAACTGGCGAAGGCCCGGCCGACCTACGGTTTCCTCGGCGAGGAGGAGGGCGGCAGCAAGGGCCAAGACCCCGACCACCGCTTCATCATCGATCCCATCGATGGCACCTCGAACTTCATGCACGCGCTTCCCTATTTCGCGCTGACCGTGGCGCTGGAGCGCAAGGGCGAGATCGTGGCGGGCGTGACATATAATCCGATCAGGGACGAATTGTTCCACAGCGAGAAGGGGCAGGGCGCCTTCCTCAACAACAAGCGCATGCGC